>NZ_JBFULT010000368.1:0-7609 GCF_054049755.1 Bradyrhizobium sp. P5_C11_2 | reverse complement strand
ATCCGGATGCGACCCAGCTCAGCGAGGTCTTGCTTCAACTGAACGAGACGTCGCTGAGCCAATTGCGTCGGGATCACGATACCGGGCATCTGGCGCACAAGATCGACCACGCCTCGAAATGACGGACTTCACTTGACCACTGCATTGGCCACTGCATCTGGCCAAGTTGATGTTGCCGAAACCCGCGCCGCCGGCGCCTTGGCTTGGACAGGCGCGGGTTCGGTCGCCCTCACCGCACTTACCATTTGAGCCTTCCAAAACCGGGCGCTAGGATGAGCCCTTTTACGGAGGCTCATTTGAAACCAATGATTTTCATCGCGGCCATTGCGCTCGTTGCAGYGGCCCCCGCCTGGTCACAAGCCCTGGTCGATCCCAACAAGGTCGCCCCCGAATATCGGGAGGCGGCCGAGAAGCGCCGGGCCGAGCAGATGCGTCAGCGCGAATGCGCGCTGAAGGCGGATCTCGACAAGGTGCTTCCCAGGGATCGCACCGTCTATCTCAACCATTGCCTGGACGCGCTCGCCGCCAAGCAATAGCGGCTGAGCCGGCGGCTTTGACGGACTGAGGCTTCCCCCGTTGTCGCGGGACGATGACGCTCGGCCGCGCGGTGCGCCTGCGCCGCGACGTTGCTCGCGCCCGTTGTATCGGATGCGGCAAGATTTGCGGCCAATTCGCAACCAGCCTTCAGGCTTTCTTCAGACCTCCGGGCACACGCTGGCAATTCATTTCCAATAGTCATTGTTGTCCGCATGAATTCGGTCCAGGTCCAGTGCACGCGCTGCAAGAACGTGTTTCGTGATCGTGCGGGACGATTGCAGGACGGCTATTCGCGGCAATGTCCCAGTTGCGAAGTCGTGTTGTTCTTCGCCGAGGATTCGCCGAACCCTCAGGTCAAGCTCGCGATGAAGCGCGCGCGCAAGGCCCGCAAGGAGCAGCGCGAGTCCGGGATGGCCAAGGCGTCCGACAAGGCGTCCGCGTCGCAATCACGCGCGGGTCTTTCGCGATCGTTTGCCGGGCGGACGAACGCGGCGGAGGACGAGGGCTAGCTCACCCGCGCGGCCGCCGCTTCCTCGGAAACAGCCGATCGCGGATGTAGCGCGAGGTCGGCGTCAGGCGGATGCCGCGCGGCTTCTGCCAGGCGGCGCGGTCGATCTCCTTCTTGTCGCCGATCGCGAGCCTGCCCTTGGCGTCCTTGGCGATGAAGATCGCGTCGCTCATCTTGCGGCCGGAACGCTTATTCCTGGCGGTTACTTCCTTCCAGAGGCTGACCCTGCCGAGCTTCAGCTTGGGCAGTTCCTCCTTGATCTCCCGCCGCAGGCAGTCCTTGTCGGACTCGCGCGCCCGCTTGCGGCCGCCCGGGAACATCCACAGGCCGTCCGACCGGCGTCTGACCAACAATACCTTGCCGCGTTTCGCGGCAACCAGCTTGGAAGACTTCGCCATTACTGTCGTAGACTCGAACCAGAATCGAGCTATCGTAACTTGTCTAGTTCAATAGACAAGTTCGGGGCGCGCTTTGCTCACAACCCTTGCGCGCCGTCAGGTTGCACGGCGCGGCGGGCGGATCGCGCCTGCAAGTGACGGGGTCAGCCTTCGCTCGGCCCCGCCCGGTCCTCGGTCCTGATCCACGCCGCCGCCATTTCCCACGCCACCGACAGGATGATCGGCCCGATGAACAGGCCGACAATGCCGTGGGCCAGCGTGCCGCCGATTACGCCGACGAAGATCACGATCGTAGGCGTGGTCAGGCCCCGTCCCATCACCAGCGGCTTCAACATCGTATCGATGAAGCCGACAAGGACGAGAAACACCGTGAGCAGCAGCGCCGTGGTGACGTCCTTGGCGGTCCAGATCCAGATGATCACCGGCAGCAGCACGAGGAACGCGCCGATCTGCACGATCGAGAGCAACAGCACGATGAAGGCGAGCAGGCCCGCGCTCGGCACGGCCGCGAGCTTGAAGCCGACGCCGGCGAGCAGCGCCTGCACGATCGCGACGCCGATCACCCCCTGCGCCACGGCGCGGATGGTTGCGCCCGCAAGCCCCAGGAAATGCTCGCTCTGCTCGGGGACGATGCGATACAGGAAGCCGCGCCCGGCCGCGACCAGCCGCGGCCCGTGCGGAAACAGGAAGCCGGCGACAAACACCGAGACCAGGAACTGGAGCGTTCCGAGGCTGGCATCGCCCGCGAGCGACAACAGCGGTCCCGCCAGCGGCTGGAGATAGGGCGCGACCTCGCGCAGCACCGCGCGGATATTGCTGTAGGCCTGATCCCAGAGCTCGTAGAGCGTCGGGCCGATGACCGGCCACGACTTGATCTGCTCCGGCGCCGACTGGAGCGCGAGGTCGCCGGTACCGAGCTGATGTGCCAGCTCCCGCGCGCCGTCCACCGCGCTCAGGCCGAGCCAGGTCGCCGGGCCGAGGACGATGCCGAGCGTGATCAGGGTGAGGATGGCCGCTGCGGTCTTCGGGCGGCCACCGAGGATTTTTGCGACCCAGCTGAAGGCCGGATAGAAGGCGACCGCGAGCACACAGCTCCAGGCCAGGATCGGCACGAACGGGCGGATGATCAGGAACGTCCAGATGATCAGCAGCGCCAGCAGGCCAAGCCGGATCACGAGCTGGATGATGTCCTCGCCGGTCAGGAGCTGACGGAGACTTTTCACGGGCACGGCTTTCCTTGCGGCATCGACGCGGGTTCCGGCACTTGCGCGGCCTTGCGTTATTGCCAGCAACGCATCCGGCGTCAAGACGACGGGGTGACCCGGCGAGCCCCGCGATTGGGAACGCATCGCCACAACGCGCATTCCCGGACGATGGTACACCGCCCCAAACCGCCTGATGACCACGCCGGCGTTCACCGCGGCATCCATTTCTCGCTGACGCAGAATGCCGCAGCGGGCTTTTGGCGCTGGGCCTATGCGGTCGGCGACAGGGCCCGGTCCGGGCGGGTGCAAGGCAGGCTGTCGCTGCTGGCCTTCAAGCGCGTCCAGATGCGCATCGACCGGGACATGCGGCCCGGCCGAACTGAGGACTGATCCATCTGCGAAGCCAACACGGCTAGAAGTGATAGTTCACGCCGACCGTGCCGGTCTGGATGTTCAGCTTCACGTTCGCAGGCGTCGCCACCAGATTGCCCGTTGTCACCGGCTGCTCAGTGATCGCGCCAAAGCCCATATAGTTGTACTCGGCCTTCACCGACCAGTTCGGCATGAACATCCATTCGACGCCGCCGCCGGCGAGCCAGCCGGTGCGGTTGAAGCTGCCCGAGGCGGACCCGGCGAGCGCGCCGGCAAGGCCGTTATTGGCGTCGTATTTGTCGCGGGTAAAGGCCGCGCCGCCCTTGGCGTAGAGCAGCACGCGGTCGAAGGCGACGCCGAACCGTCCGGCCACTGTTGCGATATAGTCGTTCTTCAGGGTGAAGGTGAAGCCCGCCCCGCCCCCGAACGGGCCGCCGGCGTTGAGCTTGACGCTGGACCAGGCGCCGGTGCCCTCGAGACCCACCACGAAATTGCTGATCTGATAATTGCCGCCGATCTGGCCGCCGACGATGCCGCCGCTGGCGTTGACCGAGCTCCAGACGGCTAAGGGATCGGTCGGGTCGATGCCGGACCACTTGTTCCAGACCCCGCCGCCATGGGCGCCGATATAGAAGCCGGTCCAGGTGAAGATCGGAGCCGGTACCGGCGCCTTCACCGGCGCGGGCGCGATAATATCCGCTGCAAATGCCGGCGTTGCCAGCGACAGCAGCGCAGCCGTCAAAATAAGTTTCGTTCCCATGATCCCACCCCCAACTGACCCGCCTTCCGACCGAGGCGATGGGGGAAATCTAGCTGCCGGATCAACGGCGCGCTTGGACCGACCGGCGGCGCGATTTGGACTGACGGGCGTTGCAGATACCGRGAAATTCCTGCAAGTCCCGCGATCGGAGGCGGGTTTGGCTAATCGCGATTAACCGGATTTCCGCGGGCGGGTTTACGCCGATGCAAAGCCTCGCACCTAGGCTTCTCCCCAAGTCCCCGAGAACACCGAAGTGCGATGGCCAACAGCATCTGGACGATCGAAGAATTCACCTGCACGGGTTGCAGCATGAACTACAGCGCGACCCGGGAAGAGCACACCGAGCCGCATTCAGGCCACTTCAAATGCAGCATCTGCAGCGGCGTGGTGCACAGCTGGTCCGGCAAGCATCATTTCTTCGGCTGGCAAGCGGTGAAGACGAAGCCGGCCGTGTTCGGCCGGCGCTGGGCCGGCGCGGGCTGGTAGGCGAACGCCGACACGATACGCGGTCTGCCGGGAATCGCGGATCGCGTTGCCCGTCCGAGCTACGAGCACCGTTGCAGCGCCTCTGGACATAAGACTGAGTGGCGCAATCGCCTATGCTCCGTCTGCTGCCCAGCGTCATCTGGCGAAGCAGCCCATTAGCCGGGTCAGTGTCGCGCGGGGGAGTCGCAGCTTCTGCTAAGCTGCGGCCCGGGTTAGACTCCCCTGCCCCGCAACTGAAGCCGACACGCAATGACCGCGCCTTTTGTTCCCCAGATCGCCCTCTATCGCACTTGGCTCGCCGAGCAGCGCGGCCTTTCCTTCGCGAATTACGAGGACATGCGGCAATGGTCGGTGCGCGATCTCGACGGTTTCTGGCGCAGCATCTGGGATTACTATGATCTGCAATCGCCGACGCCGTTTGCGGCCGTGCTCGCCGAGCGCAAGATGCCCGGCGCGGTCTGGTTTCCCGGCGCGCGGGTCAATTACGCCAGGCAGGTGTTCCGGCATGTCGCGGCGGCCGACGCCGCGGGCCTGCCCGCGATCATCAGCGGCGGCGAGGACGGCAGGCTCATCGAGACGAGCTGGCCCGAGCTGCGGCGCAAGGCCGCCGCGCTCGCGCTGCATCTGAAGGACAAGGGCATCAAGCCCGGCGACCGCGTCGCGGCCTATCTGCCCAACATCCCCGAGACCATCATCGCGTTTCTCGCGAGCGCCAGCATCGGCGCGATCTGGAGCGTCTGCGCGCCCGACATGGCCGCGCCCGCGGTGATCGACCGCTTCAAGCAGATCGAGCCAAAAGTGCTGATCGCCTGCGACGCCGTCACCTATGCCGGACGGCGGCACGACCGACGCGACGTTGTGAGCGAGCTCAGGCGATCGCTGCCGACGGTCGAGCACGTCATCCTGCACAGCAAGGCGGGCGCGCCCGCAGCGCCCGACTCCCTGCTCTCTGATATTCTCGCATGGACGGGTGCCGCGATCGACGCGTTCGAGCCGGCCTGGCTGCCGTTCGATCATCCGCTCTGGATCGTCTATTCCAGCGGCACCACCGGCCTGCCGAAGCCGATCGTGCATGGCCATGGCGGCATCGTCATCGTGGTGCTGGCGCTGCTCGGGCTGCACAACGACCTCGGCTGCTCGTATCATCCAAACTCGTTCGGCGAGCGCTATCACTGGTACTCTTCGACCGGCTGGATCATGTGGAATTCGCAACTCGGCGGCCTGCTCGGCGGCACCACCTGCTGCATCTTCGACGGCAGCCCCGGCGGCACCAAGGACAAGCCGGACTGGACCACGCTGTGGCGCTTCGTGGCGCAGTCGAAGGCGACCTTCTTCGGCGCGGGCGCGGCGTTCTTCGCCAACTGCGCCAAGGCCGAGATCGACCTCGCCGCCGCCGGTGACCTCTCGCAGCTGCGCTGCCTCGGCTCGACCGGCTCGCCGCTCAGCGCCGACACGCAGGCCTGGTTCAACGCACGCTTTGCGGCGCTGTCGAAGACGAACGGCAGCAAGGCGCAGGCCGACATCTGGTGGGCCAACATCTCCGGCGGCACCGACTTCGCCGGCGCCTTCATCGGGGGCAATCGCGAATTGCCGCAGACGCCCGGCGCGATGCAGTGCCGGCTGCTGGGTGCGGCCGTGGAAGCCTTCAGCGAACAGGGCCGCGCCGTCACGGGCGAGGTCGGCGAGCTCGTCTGCACCGAGCCGATGCCGTCGATGCCGCTTTGCTTCTGGAACGACCGGGGCGACATGCGCTACCGCGCGAGCTATTTCGAGACCTATCCGGACAATTTCGACGGCAGCGGCCGCGGACCCGTGTGGCGGCACGGCGATTGGCTCAAGGTCGATCCGGACGGCTCCTGCATCATCTATGGCCGCAGCGATGCCACCATCAACCGGCACGGTCTGCGCATGGGCACGAGCGAGCTCTATTCCGCGATCGAGGCGCTGCCGGAGGTGCTGGACTCCCTCGTCGTCGACCTCGAATATCTCGGCCGCGACAGCTACATGCCGCTGTTCGTGGTGCTGCGCGAGGGCACAGCACTCGACGGCGCGATGCAGGTGAAGATCAACAAGGCGATCGAGGCCGGCCTCTCCCGCAGGTTCCTGCCGAACGAGATTTTCGCGGTCGCCGAGATTCCGCGCACGCTGTCCGGCAAGAAGCAGGAGCTGCCGATCAAGAAGCTGCTGCTCGGCCAGCCCGTCGAGAAGGTCATCAACAAGGAGGCGATGGCCAATCCGGCCTGTCTCGACTGGTATCTCGCCTTCGCGCGCGACTATCTCGCCAGAACTGCGGCGTGACGGATCGCGGCTTGTGGCTGCGATCAGCCGCCGCCGAAATTGGAGGGATCGAGATTCCTGTTCTCCGACGGCGGGATCGGCGGATAGCCGGGAAACTTGTACCAGCCGGGCGGGACTGGCGCGTCCTCGGGGAGACGAACCACGACATGATGCCGCGGGCGAGCATGATGCACTGGCGCCGCGATAGCCGGCGCGCACGCTGAGATGAAGAGAACCAGGGCCAGGACAGACCGCATCGAACGTGCTCCAGACGGCCACCCAGCCCTGATGTGGTGTTGGAACCGGACCGCGCCATTCGTCCGCGGGGTCACAATCGGTCACATCGGCGGCACTCGCGCAGGCCCTCACGCCGGAAGATCGGCCCAATTGCGCCAATGGCGTTTGGACTCCGTTCACCGATCGCCGCTAGATCAGGTTGGATACTCCACACTGAACACCAGCCATGGCCGACCTCAACGCCGTCCTCACCAGGCTCAACGACCGTCTGCTCCGCCTCGAGGGCGAGCTGTTCGTGCTACGCTCGCTGGCGCGGGCGACGCTGACGGCGGGCGACGACCATGCGGCGCGCATGCGCAAGCTGGTCGAAGCTGCAAAAGTCGCACTCGATGACGAAGCCAAGCGCTCGCTGGACAAGCCGACACGCAAATATGTCGACGCGGCATCCGCGCTGGTGGAAGAGCTCCTGGTCGAGCCGACCCCGGCGCGGCCGCTGTTCACGGTCATCGACGGCGGCCGGCGCGACTGATTGCTTCAGACGGGTCGTGTCGCGCCGGGATCGGCGGAAGCCGCCTTCAGCCGGCTGAGGCCGGCTTCGATGATCGCGATCTCCTCATCGATCTGGCCGATCGGCAGGCTGAAATCATAGCCGGACCTGCTCTTCAGATCGACCGCGAGCCGCTGCCGGTGCATCATCAGCGTATCGAGGCCGCGGCGGTTCTTCATCCGCACATAGGCGTCGACGATCTGCTCAATCGCGCTCGGCATGAAATTTGTCCCGGCAGAAAAAACCGCGCGGCGCGCGGACGCCGGCGGGACAATCTTGGTG
>NZ_JBFULT010000367.1:0-7622 GCF_054049755.1 Bradyrhizobium sp. P5_C11_2 | reverse complement strand
GTCCGGTGGTGATGGATGCGTTCCCGTTTGCCGGCTGGCGCTGCGAGCGATTGACCGCATCAGTGCTGAAGCGGCTCGGCAGCGGCGGCTGAAGTTTTTCGGGAACGTTTGCGCGAAAATCCCATCCAATGCCTGTGAAGCAACGCCGGCAAACCGCCCGGCAGCACAGGAGTGTCAAACATGTTCACCCGATGGAGCGCGGCGCTCGCCGCGGCAATTCTGTTGTCGAGCCCCACGCTGTTTCGGGGCGCCAGCGCAGCCGACAAGCCCACCGATCCACAGATCGCCCATATCGCCTACACCGCGGGCGTGATCGACATCAACGCGGCCAAGCAGGCGCAGAAGAAAGCCAGGAGCAAGGACGTGAAGGCGTTTGCCGAGGACATGCTGCGCGACCACGAGGCGGTCAACAAGCAGGCGCTCGCCCTGGTCAAGAAGCTGAACGTCACGCCCGAGGATAACGACACCAGCAAGGCGCTGTCGAAGCAGGCGAGCGACAAGCTGGCTGAGCTCGACAAGCTGAGCGGTGCTGCCTTCGACAAGGCCTATGTTGCCAACGAGGTCGCCTACCACAAGGCGGTCAACGGCGCGCTGGAGACCCAGCTCATCCCGTCCGCCGGCAATGCCGAGCTGAAGAGCCTGCTGCAGACCGGCCTGAAGATCTTTCAGGGCCATCAGCAGCACGCCGAGCATGTCGCGGCCGAGCTGAAATAGGGGGTGTGGGATGAAGCCGGGACGCCTCGCTTCGATCGCGCTTGCGGTCGTCTTCCTGTCGATCGCCGTCCCGGCGCAAGCCGCGACCATCGAGATCACGATGGAGAATCTCGTGGTCTCACCGGCTGATGTGTCGGCGAAGGTCGGTGACACCATCAATTGGATCAACAAGGACGTCTTCGCTCACACCGCCACCGCGAAGAACGGCGATTTCGACGTGACGCTGCCGCCGAAGAAATCGGCAACGTTGGTTCTGAAGAAGGCGGGAACAGTCGATTATTACTGCCGCTACCATCCCAACATGAAAGCGACGCTCAAGGTCGCGCCGTGAGGGAGGAGGGAGCGCGTTCCCGATCGCTGCGGGAACATCTCCCGGCCGTCGTGAGACTAATGCTTGACCAGGCGAGACGGCTTTCGTGCGATAAACGCGGCAGACTTCGCAAACACGTTTGCAAAGTCATTCATCCGCAGACTGGCCCCGCCCGCGTGGCGGGGTCATTTTCGACAAGCGGCTACTGCCGGGAGATGTCGACGGAGAATTCGCCGTTGCGGATGCGGCCGGGAAAGCCCTCGACGAATTTCGCCACCGCGTCCTCGCCATAGGTGCCGACCAGCTCGGCGAGCGCCGCGAACAGGCTCGCCTGCGCCAGGCAGTCGCCGTCGACGCCGTCATGGCGCGCCTCGGCCCAGGCCTCGTTGAGATAGCTCAGCGCGGCCTGTTTCTGCTCGTGGTCGGGCAGCGGCGCGCGGGCGGGGGCATAGGACACTGGATGGCTCATGAAACTCGACAGGGCTGGGGCGCGATCCACGGCGATGCGCTGTTCGAAAGGTGTAGCACGCGTATTAACGCCCGCTAGGCCACATCTTTAGGAACGGTTAATGGCGGTGGACAAAGACGATGACAGCGTTCCCGCCGCTGTCATTCCGGGCTCGCGCCACGCGCGCCCCGGAATGACGAAGAAAATCAGTTCGCGTAGCGTGCCGTGAGATCGCGCGAGATCTTCGAGCCTTCCTCGATGTAGCGGCGGATCGCGACGGTCGCGGCCGGGGTGCAGCTCCGGTAGGTCTGCTGGAAACCGTTATAGCCGCGGTTGAAGCCGGCGATCATGCGGGTGCGGCGCTCGCCGGAGGGGGTCTCGGCATCGATCAGCGCCTGCATCTCGCTGCGCCATTTGTTGCCTTCGTTGGCCCCGCAGATGCCGCGCAGGTAGTGCAGTCCGCCAAGGATCTCGGCCAGCCGCTGCAGATCGCCGTCAAACGGCGCCGCCACGTCCTGGGCCCGGGCGGGCACGGAGGCGCAGGCAAGAATCAGGGCAAAAATGGCCAGAAATCGCGTGGACATCGGCCGGTGTATGCCTCCTCGAGGCGGCGGGCGCAAGGCGGGGGTCAGTGTCCGATCAGGCGCGCGGCCGACTGGATGACCTCCTCCAGCCCCCCGGTCAGCTTGAGGTCGCCGAGGCTCGCCAGGGCATCCGGGGCGATCCAGCGGTAGTCATCGAGCTCGTCGTTCAAAACCGGCTCCCGGGCCGCCCAGCGGGCGGCAAAAGACATGATCAGGTAATGGCCGGCGCCGGCCGTGGCCGGCAGCACCTCGCGCCAGCCGGCGAGGCCGATGATCTCGATCTTAAGCCCGGTTTCCTCATCCACCTCGCGCTTGAGCGCCTGGTGCAGCGATTCGCCGAACTCGACCCGGCCGCCGGGCAGCGAATAGAACCCCTTGGCGGGCGAGCGGGCGCGGCGGGTCAGAAGTACCTTGCCGTCACGAAAAATCGCCGCGCTGACCGCGATCTGGGGACGCTGGGGCTGGACGATTGCGGACATTTTCTTAAAGGACCTGGCTCAGTTCGACATGATGGTGTCGACGTCGGCTTCGGCCCCGCCATTGATGATGCCGCCGCAGGCCGCGATCAGCGGCTTGACCCACGCCGTGGCCTGCTCGGCGAGGCGGACGCGGGTGGTGTCCTTCTCGACCTCGCGCATGGCGGAACCGACTGCGGTCAGGATCGAGGTCATGGTGTCGGTGATGTGGTCGAACTGGGCGCGCACGCTGGGCTCGGCCTTCTCATAGGCCTCGATCGCCAGATCCCGCGCCTTGAAATTCGAGGCGGTGAAATGCTCGGCATAGGACAGCGGCGACCAGGTCAAAAAATCTTCGGCGCATTCCGGCATGTCCGGGACCATTTCGAGCAGCATCACGGCTTCATTGAAATGGTTGAGATAGTCGGTGGCAAGCCCGGTCCGCGGGTTGATGTTGGCCACGCGCAGCCGCTCGGCCCAGGCCACGGCCTCGGGGCCCGTTTGTGCATGCGTCCGCGCGGGTTGGGAGACCGTTGAGCTCATCTGCCGCAGTGTTAACGTTCGGGGTTAAAAGGACCTGAACGGACCCTATATAGGCCCCCAAGGATGTGTGGACGCTTCGTCATAACTTCGGCCCCCGCGGCTTTGCGGCAACTGTTCGGCTATGTCGAGCAGCCGAATTTCCCGCCCCGGTACAATGTCGCGCCGACACAACCGATTCCGGTCGTATGGATCGAAAACGGGGCGCGGCACTTCCGCMTGATGCGCTGGGGCCTGCTGCCGGGCTGGGTCAAGGACCCCCGTGGATTCACGCTGTTGATCAACGCCCGTTCCGAGACGGTGCTGGAGAAGCCCGCCTTCAAGAACGCGATTCGCAGGCGCCGCGGCCTGATTCCCGCCGACGGCTATTACGAATGGAAGGCGGAGGGCGGCCGCAAGCAGCCGTTCTTCATCCACCGCGCCGACGGCGCGCCGCTCGGCTTCGCCGCGATATTCGAGACCTGGGCCGGGCCGAACGGCGAGGAGCTCGACACGGTCGCGATCGTCACGGCGGCGGCGAGCGAGGATCTCGCCACATTGCACGACCGCGTGCCCGTGACCATCAGCCCGCGCGATTTCGAGCGCTGGCTCGATTGCCGAGGTGACGAGCTCGACGGGATGTTGCCGCTGATGGCCGCCCCGCGGATCGGCGAATTCGCCTGGCACCCGGTCTCCACCCGCGTCAACCGCGTCGCCAATGACGACGAGCAATTGCTGCTGCCGATCAGCGCGGAGGAGATGGAGGCGGAGGTGGAGGCGTCGAAGCCGAAGCGCGCGGTGCGGAAGGCTGCGGCTGGATCGGCGGACGACGGGCAGGGGTCGTTGTTTTAGCTGTTGTTGAAATTCGACTGCGGCCCAAAATTCCGCCGTCGCCGGGACGACAGCGGAATGTGTAGCGCGAGCCCTCACACAATCTCCCTTGCCCGTAACCCCGCGATCTCCGCCGCATCGAACCCCAGCTCGCCCAGCACCGCATCCGTGTCCGCGCCCAGCTCCGGTGCCATCCGGTCCAGCCTGCCGCCGCCATGCGCGAGCTTGAAGCCGCTGCCGGCAAAACGCAGGCGGCCGTAGGGCGTGTCCAGCTCCTGGATCGCGCCGCGGGCCTTGATTTGCGGATGGTCGATCACCTCCTCGACCTTCCAGATACTGGCGCAGGGCGCACCGGCGTCTTCCAAAATCGTCTCCCATTCGCGCGCGGGTTTTGCCGCGAGCGCCGCCTCGATGATGGCGCGCAGCGCCGGCTCATTCTCGTTGCGGGAGAACCAGTCGGCAAACCGTGGATCGGACAGCGTGTCCTCGCGGCCGAGCGCGCTCATCAGCGCGCGGTACTGCTTCTCGTTGTTGACGGCGAGCAGGATGTGGCCGTCGCCGCATTTGAACAGGTTGGCCGTGGTCCTGCGGCTCACGGCCTGGTTGCCCGACAGCTGCTGGCGATGGCCGGCGACCGACCAGTCCGCGATCTGCCCCGAGAGAAACGCCAGCGTCGCCTCCAGCATGGAGACGTCGATGAGCTGGCCCTTGCCGGTGCGGTCGCGCTGATACAGCGCGCTCGACACGCCGAACGCGGCGGTGGCGCCCGACAGCACGTCGCACACCGCAAAGCCCGCGCGGGTCGGTCCCGTCTCCGGATGCCCGGTGATGGCCATGATGCCGGACAGCGCCTGCATCTTGCCGTCATAGCCGGGCCGCAGGCGATCCGGCCCGGTCTGGCCGAAGCCGGACACCGCGCAGTAGATCAGTTTTGGGTTGATCGCGGACAGCGCCTCGTAGCCGATGCCGAGCTTGTCCATCACGCCCGGCCGGAAATTCTCCATGACGACGTCGACCTGAGCGGCGAGCTTCTTCACGATGGAAATCGCATCGGGCTTTTGCAAATCCAGCGTCAGGCTGCGCTTGTTGCCGTTGATGGCCTGGAACGCCGGCGCCAGCCCGCGCTCTGCCCATTCGCGGCTGAGCGGCGTGCGGCGCATGTCCTCGCCCTCGCGCCGCTCGACCTTGATGATTTCGGCCCCCAGCAGCGCGAGCTGGTAGCTCGCATAGGGACCGGCCAGCACTTGCGTGAAATCCAGGATCTTCACGCCCTCGAACGGTCGCGTCACGTCGCTCTCCCTTGATGTGTTGTTATTGGAGGACGTCAGGCGGCGCGATTGCCGCGCGCGATCTCCTTCTGCTTGTCGAACTCGGCGCGACGCCGCGCCAGCTCGTCCGCGCTGAGCTGGGCGACGTTGTTGTAGTCGAGCTTCCAGGAGGCGTCCTCGCTCCAGCGCAGCGGCGATTGCATGGTGGTCTGCGGGCCGCTCGCGCTCTCCAGCAGTTTCAGCGCTAGCTCGAGCGTCTGCGCCTGCGAGGCGACGTCATGTGGCTTGCCGGCGGAATTGCCGAGCGGGAAGTCGGAGAACAGAAAGCGCGGCACGGCGGCGTGCTCGATGATGTCCTTGGCGCAGCCCATCACCACCGTCGGGATGCCGCCTGCTTCGAGATGCCGCGCCACCAGCGCCGTGGTCTGGTGGCAGACCGGGCAGTTCGGCACCAGCACCGCGACATCGACCTTGTCGGCGAGGCAGCGCGCCAGAATCTCCGGCGCGTCGTTGTCGAGCGTGACGCGATGGCTGCGGTTGGTCGGCGCGCCGAAGAAGCGCGGGGCCACCTCGCCGATGCGGCCGGCGGCGCCGGCCTTCAGGAGCTGCGGCAGCGGAAACCAGGTGCCATTGTCGGTCGCCGAGGTGTGCTTGCGGTCGTAGCCGATATGCGAGATGCGCAGATCGTGGGGCTGCGAGGTGTCGCCGTCATAGACCTGGTAGAATTTGGCGCCGCCATTATACGCCGCGCCGGGCCCCTGGTCGCCCTTGGCCGGATCGTAGGGCGCGGCCGTGGTGATGATCGTCACGCGCGACTGCGACAGCGTCTTCTTCAGCGGCTGGAACGGCGCCTCGGTGTAGTGCGCCCAGCGATACGGCGTGGTGTAGCCGATCGCCGCGTAATAATCGCGCGTGCGCTGCATATAGGGGACGGGAGCGTCGTAGTCGGGCGCAAAGCCGAATTCATCGTCGCGCGGAGCGGACATGGGCGCGTCTCCTGGTTCTTGGTTAGGCCCAGACTAGAGATAGTCGGCGGTGAGCTCAACGGGGGGTGGGGCGGCGCAGGCCAGAATTGCAGATGAGGATGGTACGGCGTTGATGGTGCCGCTTACCTTCCGCTGGAGGGGGAGGGTAAGCAAGCTCACCTGAAAATATGCAGCGCCGCGTATTGCAGCAGCATGATCGCCTTGGCGTCGATGATGCGTCCGTCTGCGATCATCGCCAGGGCTTCGTCGATCCCGAGCTCCAGCACCTCGATGTCCTCGCCCTCATGGGCAAGGCCGCCGCCGTCGCTGACGCGCATCTCCGGCTCGTATTCGGCGACGAAGAAATGCAGCTTCTCGGTCACGGCGCCGGGGCTCATGAAGGCCTCGAACACCTTGTGGACGTGGTGCAGGCGATAACCGGTTTCCTCCTCGGCCTCGGCGCGGATGCGCACCTCCGGGGCGGCATCGTCCAGCACGCCGGCGGCGGCTTCGATCAGGAGATCGTCGTAGCCGCGGAGAAACACCGGCAGGCGGAACTGGCGCACCAGGATCACCGTGCGCCGTGCGCGATTGTACGGCAGCACCGCTGCGGCGTTGTCGCGCTCATAGGTTTCCCGGTGCTGCGTCTGCCACTCGCCATCGGCGCGCCGGTATTCGAACGTGGTGTTCTTCAGGGGAGTCCAATTGTCCGAGAGCACACGGACGTCCTTGATGCGGACGCGGTCGGAAATGGTCATGGCTCGATCTCAGTTCTTTGGAGTCGTGTCGCGGCCGTCGAGCCACTTCTGGAACATCACCGAGGTGGATTCCTCGAAGCCGAGCGAGGCGTAGAACGCATTGGCTTGAGCGTTTTCACGACGAACGAGGAGCTGCAGTTTCAAGATCCCGGCCTGGCGCAGCCAGTCTTCCACGGCGGCCATGATGACGCGGCCATAGCCGCGTTTGCGGCTGTCAGGATCGACCGCGACGTAATAGACCCAGCCGCGATGGCCGTCATGGCCGACCATGGCGGTGGCGACGATCGCGCCGTCCTCGCGGCCGATCAGGATCGTCGAATTGTCGCGACGGCGTGCCAGCGCGATGTCGGCATGCGGATCATTCCACGGCCGCGTCAGGCCGCAGCGCTGCCAAAGCGCCACGACGGTCTCGACATCGGCATCCTTGATCGCATCGATCGTGAGGGCAGGGGAGACGGACACGTTCACAGCACTTTTCCCGGGTTCATGATGCCRAGTGGATCGAGCATCGCCTTGATTGACCGCATCAGCTCGATCGCGGTCTTGTCCTTTACGTCAGGCAGTTCGTCGCGCTTGAGCACGCCGATGCCGTGCTCGGCCGAGATCGAGCCGCCCATGCGCAGCACGATCGCGAACACCACCGCGTTCATCTCGTGCCAGCGCGCCAGGTAATCCGCGGTGTTGGCGCCGATCGGCTCGCTGACATTGTAGTGCAAATTGCCGTCGCCGAGATGGCCGAACGGCACCGGCCGCGCACCGGGGATCAGCTT
>NZ_JBFULT010000366.1:0-7633 GCF_054049755.1 Bradyrhizobium sp. P5_C11_2 | reverse complement strand
GTCGTGTACTGGAACACGAGCCGCTTCTCCGGATAGACGTAGCGATGTGCTTTTTGCGACATCAGCGCGCCCTCGTGGAAGCCGCACAGGATCAGCTTGAGCTTGCCGGGATAGGTGTTGATGTCGCCGATCGCGAAGATGCCTGATACGTTGGTCTCGAACGCCGACGTCTCGACCGGCACTAGATTGTTCTCCAGCGCAATGCCCCAGTTCGCGACCGGACCGAGCTTCATGGTCAGCCCGAAGAACGGCAGCAGGGTGTCGCAGGCGATCTCGGTGATGCTGTTGTCGTTGCCCTTGAGGGTGGCGCCGGTGAGCTTGCCGTCGCTCCC
The DNA here is from genome assembly GCF_054049755.1 of Bradyrhizobium sp. P5_C11_2. Taxonomy (NCBI): domain Bacteria; kingdom Pseudomonadati; phylum Pseudomonadota; class Alphaproteobacteria; order Hyphomicrobiales; family Nitrobacteraceae; genus Bradyrhizobium; species Bradyrhizobium sp. P5_C11_2. Next base: position 7,301 of record NZ_JBFULT010000366.1, on the reverse strand, counting down.
CGCCAGCGCGGTGACCTGGCCGATCCTGAGATCCATCTTGCCGGCTGCGACGAGCGCGCGCATCTGCTCGACGCTGTGAGGCGCTGCGCGAAACTCGTCGCGCCGGTGCAGCAGCGTGATGCGCCTGGCGAGCGGATGCAGATTCAGCGTCCAGTCCAGCGCGGAATCGCCGCCGCCGACGATCAGCACGCTCTTGTCGCGAAAYTGTTCCATCTTGCGCACGGCGTAATGCACCGAGGTGCCTTCATACGCCTCGATCCCCGGCACCGGCGGACGCTTGGGCTGGAACGAGCCGCCGCCGGCCGCGATCACCAGCACCTTGCATTCGAACACCGTGCCGGCATCGGTGGTGCAGCGAAATGCGGGATCGCCGATCTTCTCCACCGTCTCGACCATCTCGCCGAGATGGAAGGTCGGATGGAACGGCTTGATCTGCTCCATCAGCGCATCGGTGAGCCCCTGCCCCGAAACATGCGGAATGCCGGGAATGTCGTAGATCGGCTTTTCCGGATAGAGCTCGGCGCACTGGCCGCCGATCTTGTCGAGGATGTCGACGAAATGTGCCTTCATGTCGAGAAGGCCAAGCTCGAAGGCGGCGAACAGACCGCAGGGGCCGGCGCCAATAATCAGCACATCGGTTTTGATCGCGTCGCTCATGTCGTCTCTTTATCGGTCGGTGTCGGTTGGACGGCGCCCGGCGGGCAGAGGGGACCCTGCCTGTCTAGCCAACGGGAATGGATCAGGGAAGGCATAAAAGCGGGAGCGCCCCGCAGCCGCCCCCACTTGCCGGGTCAAAATAACTGGGCTGTAACCGGGAAGGATATGACGGAGATCAACCGGTGAACGCACCAAGCCGCCTCGATACGACGCCGCGCCTGGAGGACTACCCCTATCGCCTCGACGACAACGTCCGCTTCGGCGATCTCGATCCCAACCAGCACGTCAACAACGCGGTCTACGCCACCTATTTCGAGACCGGCCGCGTCACGCTGATGAAGAGCCCGCAATACGGGCTGACGCCGCCGGGCCTCGCCTGGATCATGGTGCGGCTCGACATCCATTTTCGCGCCGAGCTGCACTGGCCCAATACGATCGCGCTCGGCCTCGGCGTCGTGAAGCTCGGACGAACCTCGGTGACCTTCGAGCAGGTGGTGTTTTCGGAAGGAAAATGCATCGCGTCGGCGACGTCGGTCGGCGTCATGCTCGACGAGGCGACCCGGCGGCCGGCGCCGCTCACGGCGGAGATCATCGAGAAGCTCAGACCCTGGCACAAGCGCGGGATCGAGGTCGCGCCGCCCGCCGCCTAGAACAGCCGCGTGCCTAGGCTTGGCGTTTAGGCCTGACGTTCCGGCGTCGCCACCACGAGACCGTCGAGATCGTCGCTCACCTTGATCTGGCAGGACAGGCGCGAATTCGGGCGCACGTCGAAGCCGAAATCGAGCATGTCCTCTTCCATCGGCGTCGGGCTGCCGACCTTCTCGCGCCAGGCTTCGTCGACATAGACATGGCAGGTTGCGCAGGCGCAGGCGCCGCCGCATTCGGCCTCGATGCCGGGAATGCTGTTGCGGATGGCGGCTTCCATCACGGTCGCGCCGTTCTCGATTTCCACCGTGCGGGTTTCGCCCTTGTGGTCGACAAAGTGAATTTTGGCCATGTGTGCTCGTGCTGCCGCGATCTTGGAATAAAGGAGGGTCTGGGCTGTCCTATAACGGGTCGATAAGGGCCGCGCTAGTGCGCAGGCCGCCCGCGGCCTGCGGGTTGCCGGCCTAGTGCTTCAGGATCGCCTCGATAACGGCGCGGACCTCGGCCACCGCCTCCTTCAGCGCGGCGAAGGCGCCCGGCCGGTTGTGGCCGGTCCGGATCGCGGTCTCGAGGCTGGCGGCGGCATCCGCCACCGCAAAGGCGCCAATACCGCGCGCCGAACCCTTGAGCTTGTGTGCGAGCGCACCGGCCTCGGCCGGCAGCGCCGCCATCGCTGCAAGCAGCCGGACCGCCTGCTCGGCGAACATCGCGAGCACTTCCTGTTCGAGCTCGGCGTCCCCGAGCGTCATGCGCGCGAGATGATCGAGGTCGAGCGGGGTGTCGATGGGCGCAAGCGGGGGCGAGGGCATCCATTGCATCCGTTGCAGATCAGGCGTCATGGCGCAGGCCCCGGCATCGCGCGATGCTCCGCCGGTCCGGCGGCAAGGTTCCGCGCTACCCAAGCACGGAAATGGTTAACGAAATGTTCCAGCCGTTTTACGTAATTCTGCCGGTTTATTGCCGAAAAGTTGCCGCAATCGGCCGGGTTCGGTGGAGAATTCCATGTGTTGCTAAGACGTTACGGCGCGATCCTGTTAACGATGATTAAGATTGTCTTAATCGCAGGCATTTCATTCGCGACGCTCTGCCAATAGGATGTTGCGGAAATTGGCGGACAAGCCGTCCGGGTGGGGACGGCTCGGAGATCCGCGCAAGCGGCATGATCCGGTCTGTGGGCTTGCGTAGCGCGCAGGGCTCGCGGGGGGACGCGTACAAGTAACGAGGGCTCGGACTGAACATGGCGAACACTCCGAAAAAGGTCAAAGACCCGACAGAAGTTGCGCTTTCTGCGATCCAGGAAGCCCTGAACATCAGCGACACCGCCGCGGATACCAGTCGCAACGCGTCGATGCGCAACGAGACGGCGCCCTCGGTCGCGCCGCCGGCGCCTCCCTTGTTCGACGACGAACCGTCCTTCGAGCCGCGTCCCGCCGCCAACGAGCGGGCGGTGTTCGATCCGATCGAGGAGCCCCGGACCTCGCGCCGCGCCGCCAATGACGACCGCGAGACCATCGGCCAGCTGCTCCAGGCGCTTCAGAAGGGCCGCCCTGCCCGCAGCGTCTACACCTTCGCCACCATCTTCGCCGGCATCTGGCTCGCAGCCTGCGCCGCGCTGTCCGTCGGCTTCCTGCCCTCGATCCAGGCCGCCATGGGCCAGAGCGGCGGCGTGCTCGTCATCGCCGGTCTGGTCGCGATGTTCTTCGCGCCCATCATGCTGTTCTACTTCCTGGCGAGCCTGGTCTGGCGCGGCCAGGAAATGCGCATGATCGCGCAGGCCATGGCGCAGGTCGCAATCCGCTTCTCCGAGCCGGAAGGCTCGGCCTCCGATTCCATGGTCACCGTCGGCCAGGCCATCCGCCGCGAGGTCGCGGCGATGGGCGACGGCATCGAGCGCGCGATCGCGCGCGCCGGCGAGCTCGAGACGCTGGTCGCCAACGAGGTTGCGGCGCTGGAACGCGCCTATTCCGACAATGAAGTGCGCATCCGCGCCCTGCTTCAGGACATCGCGCATCAGCGCGACAATCTGGTCGGCCAGGCCGAGCAGGTCCGCAGCGCCATCTCCGGCGTGCAGATCGACCTGCGCCACGACATCGCGCTGATCTCGGATGCGATCGCCTCGCGCGTCGACGAGGTCGCCAAGAGCATCACCGGCGCTCTCGAAGAGCGCGGCGCCCACATCACGGGCGCGCTGAGCAACGCCGGCGACAACATGATCCTCGCGCTCGGCGAGCGCGGCGGCGACCTGCTCGACCGCCTCGAGGAAGCCAGCAACGAGACCACGCGCGCCGTGCTCGACGCCAGCGAGCGGCTGACCACCAGCCTCAACTTCAAGACCGGCCACGTCCACGACGAGTTCGTCGATCTCGCCGACCGCGTCCACGAGATGCTGAACGAGCGCATCGACCGCATCACTGGCGAGTTCGAGCAGCGCTCCGCCGCGATCGTCGACGGCATCTCCGAGCGCACCGAGCAGGTGCACGACAGCCTGAAGAACTCGTCGGACTCGCTGCTGCTCGAGCTCGAGCTGCGCTCCAACGACCTCTCCGCCAAGATCGACGACGCCGGCAACCGGCTCGCCGGCCATATCATGACCTCCGGAGACAAGGCGAGCGAAGCGCTCGACGCCACCGTCAACACTCTGGTCGCCAAGGTCGTCAGCCAGACCGAGACCGCGCACGACTCGCTGTCGCTCCAGATGAGTGCGTTCGACGAGCTGGTGAAGAACCAGGGCTCCGAGCTGGTCGAGAAGTTCGCCCGCGATTCCGGCACGCTGGGCGCGCTGATCACCCGCCACATCTCCGAGTTCGACCGCACCGTGAAGACCTTCGGCGGCGAGATCGTCGAGCGCATGGGCCAGCGCACGCAGGACATCGCCGAGACGCTGAAGACCTATGTCGACAATTTCGACACCCGCTTCACCTCGCACGGCGGCCAGATCACCGGCGCGCTCGACCAGCGCCTGGTGCAGTTCGAGACCACGATCGGCGAACGCGTCACCAACCTCGACGCCTCGCTGAACGGCAAGATCGCCAGCCTGGACGGCACGATCGAAGGCCACATCAAGACCTTCGACGAGCAGCTCGTCGGCCGCGTCGCCGCGCTCGAACAGTCGTTCGACACCCGCGCGCAGTCCGTGACCGACACCATCGACGGACGCCTCAACACGCTCGCCACCACGCTGACCGACGGTGCCGCCCAGGCGATCCAGTCGGTCGACTCCCGCCTCACCCACCTGACGAATTCGCTGACCGACGGCGCATCGCAGACGATCCAGTCGATCGACACGCGTCTGACGCATCTCACGAACACGCTCACCGGCGGCGCGGCGCAGGCGCTCGAGTCCATCGACACCCGCCTCACCTACCTGACCACCGCGGTGACGAACGGCGCCTCGCAGGCCGTGCAGTCGATCGACACGCGCCTCACGCTCCTGACCTCGACGCTCACGGACGGCACCGCGCAGGCGATCGAGGCGGTCGACCGCCGCATCACCGGCGTCACCGAGATCATCGACGGCCGCAGCATGCATCTGACCGACACGGTCACGGCGCGCTTCCAGGACATCCACCAGGCCATCGAGACCAAGGTGGGCTCGGTCGCCAACGACATCGACGTGCGCGTGGCGCAATTCGAAGACCTGCTCGGCTCGCGTGTCGAGGCCGTCGCCGGCCGCATCGAGAGCAGCGGACGCCAGGCCAGCGAAGACATGATGTCCCGCGCCGAAATGATCTCCACTGCGATCCGCTCGCATGTCGAGGACGCCGAGCGTTCGCTCACCAACCTGGTCGTCAACACCAGCGAGACGATCCAGACCGGCGCGCGCACCGCCCAGCAGTCGCTGATGACGGTCTCCTCCGACGTCAACGCCCAGCTCAAGATGACCTCGGCCGAGGTCGAGAGCGCGCTCACCGCGGTGGGCACCGGCGCGGCCAACTCGATCCTGACCAGCGCCCGTGAGGCGCAGTCGACCCTGGTCGCCGCATCCGGCGATGCGTCCAACCAGATCAAGGGCCTCGCGGCCGACGTCGAACGCACGCTGTCGGCGGCAGGCTCGGCGACCGCGGCCTCGATCCTGGCCGGCGCTCGCGAGGTGCAGACCACGCTCGTCACCGCCTCTTCGGACGCGGCCAACCATGTCAAGACGCTCACCGCCGACGTGCAGCGCTCGCTGTCGATGGCCGGCTCCGCCACGGCCGAGTCGATCACCGCCGGCGCCCGCGATGCGCAGGGCACGCTGATCGCGGCCTCGACCGAGACCGCCAACCAGATCAAGGCGCTGTCCTCGGACGTGCAGCGCTCGCTCTCGATGGCAGGCACCTCGACGGCCGAGACCATCATGACCGGCGCCCGCGAGGCCCAGAGCACCCTGGTCACGGCGTCTTCGGACGCGGCAAGCCAGGTCAAGTCGCTCGCGGCCGAGGTGCACCGCTCGCTCTCGCAGGCCGGCCAGATGACCGCCGAGACGATCACGACCAGCGCCCGCGACGCCCAGAGCACCCTGCTCGCGGTCTCGGCCGAACAGACCGGTCAGGTCCGCTCGCTGGCGGCCGAGATGCAGCGCGCGCTGGCGACCGCCGGCGGCGCCACCATCGAGGCGCTCACCAGCGGCGTGCGCGAGGCCCAGGGCACGCTGATCTCCGCCTCGACCGATGCGGCGAGCCAGATCAAGTCGCTGACCACGGACATCGAGCGCACGCTGACCGCGGTCGGCGCCGATACCGCCTCGACCATCCTCAACAGCGCACGCGAGGCGCAGACCTCGCTGACCTCGACCTCGGCGGACGCCGCGAGCCAGATCCGCACGATCTCGACCGAGATCGAGCGCGCGCTCGGCACGGCGACCGCGAACGCCACCAACGACATCCAGACCAGCGCGCTCAACGCCCAGAACGCGCTGATCAACGCCTCCAACGAGGCGAGCTCGCGGGTCAAGTCGAGCTCGGCCGACGTCGAGCGCTCGGTGCTCGCCGCCAGCAGCAGCTTCGGCCAGGCCATGACCGGCAAGACCGACGAGATCGTCACCTACGTGCAGCAGCAGTCCGACCGTCTCTCGAACATGATCGACTCCAAGCGCGGCGCGCTGGTCGATGCGATCGGCTCGAAGACCAGCCAGCTCACGCTCGACATCGATCGCGTCACCTCCGACGCGCTGAAGTCGATCGAGACCCGCGGCCAGGCGTTCTCGCAGACGATGATGGGCAACGGCTCCGAAGTGGCCCGCACCATCAACTCGGCGAGCGAGATCGCCACCAGCGCGGTCAACAAATCGCTCAAGGACCTCGAACAGGCCTCGCGCTCGGCGATCGACCAGTCGCGCCAGGTCTCGATCGCGGCCGTCACCGAGATGCAGGAGACCAGCAAGATCCTGCGCACCGACACGGTGGCCCTGTTCGAGCGCCTGCGCGAAGGCAACATCCTGCTCCAGGAGGTGCTGACCGGTGCGCACGACAACCTCAACTCGCTTGAGCGGGCGCTGGTGACGCGCGTCGCCGACTTCGTCTCGGCAATGAACGACGTCACCTCGCGCAACGGGGCTGCGACGCAGAACCTCGAGGACCAGCTCAACGTCTTCAACAGCAAGACCACGAAGGCGCTGCAGGATCTCGGCGAGCTGTCGACCCAGTTCGACGCGCACGGCAAGGCGCTCGTCGAGGCCGCCCAGGTCGTGGAGCAGAGCAACAAGAACACCACCGCTTCGCTCGCCGAACGCAAGCAGGCGCTGGAGTCGCTCGTCACCACGATCGACCTGCGCACGACCGATCTCGACCAGCGGCTGTCGCGCTTCACCGGCCTGCTCGATGAATCGCTGGCCGCCGCCGAAGAGCGCGCCCGCGACATCGCCCGCGTCGTCGCGGAGACCGCCGGCGCCGGCTCGGCCGCGATCACCCGCCAGTTCGAGGCGGTGCGCGYGGCGTCCGAGGAGGAGCACCGGCAGACCGTCGAGTCCATGCACGACATCTACCGCCAGACCACGGACGAGGCGGATGCGATGTTCAAGC
>NZ_JBFULT010000365.1:0-7640 GCF_054049755.1 Bradyrhizobium sp. P5_C11_2 | reverse complement strand
TCGCCAATGCGGCGGCCGCGGTCGCCGTCGGCAAGCAGGGCACGGCCAGCGTGACCGCTGCCGAGTTGCGGCGAAAGATCCTGCCGCATGCCTATCTCGCGGCCGAAGAGAAGATCGTGCTCGAGGCCGGCGCGCTCGAAGCGCAGCTCGCCGAATGGCGCCGGCAGGGCTTGCGGGTCGGTTTCACCAATGGCTGCTTCGACATCCTGCATCCCGGCCACGTCAAGGTGCTGACCGCGGCGCGCGGTGCCTGCGATCGCCTGATCGTGGGCCTCAACAGCGACGCCTCGGTGCGGCGGCTGAAGGGCGCGGACCGTCCGGTCCAGGACGAGCGCGCGCGCGCCGAGGTGCTGGCGGCGCTCGAAGCCGTCGATCTCGTCGTCATCTTCGAGGAGGACACGCCGATCGACCTGATCACCCGGATCAAGCCCAGCGCACTGGTGAAGGGCGGCGACTACACCCGCGAGCAGGTGGTCGGCCACGAGGTCGTGGAGGCCGCGGGCGGCACGGTCGTGCTGGTCGACATTCTCCAGGGGTTCAGCACGACGGCGCTGGTCCATCGCGCCCGGGGAGGGGACAAGTGACGGCAATCGCCCGGGAAACCACCGGCGCGATGCTGTGGCGGCGCATGCGCAGTCCTACGGCCTGGGGCGAGGCGGTCGATATCTTCGCGGTGCTGACCGCGGCCTCGCTGCCGTGGTCGACCTCGCTCGCAGGGATCTTCAACGCCCTGTTGCTGGTCTGCATGGTGCCGTTCCTCGACGTCGGCGCCTTCCTGCGATCGCTGACGCGTCCGATCTGCCTGGCGCCGATCGCCCTGGTCCTGCTCGCGCTGGTGGGGACGCTGTGGTCGGACGCGGCCTGGGGCGCGCGCGTTTATGCGCTCAATCCGACCATCAAGCTGCTCGTCCTTCCCGTCCTGCTCTACCATTTCGCGCGCTCGCCGCGCGGACACTGGGTGTTCATCGCCTTCCTGGTGTCCTGCGCGCTGTTGTCGGTGATGTCCTGGCTGGTCGCCTTCTATCCCAACTTGACGTTGAAGCCGGACCACCTCGAGCGCGGCATCTTCGTCAAGAACTACATCGACCAGAGCCAGGAATTCACGCTGTGCGCGGTCGMGCTCGCCTATCCAATCGTGCTGCTGCTGCGCGAGAAGCGCTACTGGTTCGCGGGGGTGCTCACGGCGCTGGCGCTGAGCTTCTTCGTCAACATGGTCTTCGTGGTGGTATCCCGCACCGCGCTCGTCACCGTTCCGATCATGTTCGGCGTGTTCGCGCTGCTTCATCTGAGATGGCGCAGCATCGCGATCATCGCCGCCGTTCTGCTCGCGGGTGCCGTTCTCGCCTGGCAGGCCTCGCCGCAATTGCGCAAGACCGCCGACACCTTTGCCAGCGACTACACGCGCTACATGGAGAAGGGCGAGCCGAGCTCGCTTGGCCTGCGACTCGAATTCTGGCGGAAATCCCTCGGCTTCTTCGTGGAGGCGCCGATCATCGGGCATGGCACCGGCGCAACGCGCGGATTGTTCGAGCGGGTCGCGACGCCCGGCGGCCAATATCAGGCCTCCAGCGAGGTGATCGGCAATCCGCATAACCAGACGCTGAACGTCGCCGTGCAATGGGGCGCCATCGGCATCGTCGTTCTCTACGCGATCTGGATCCTGCATCTCCTCTTGTACCGCGGCGACGGACTTGCCAATTGGGTGGGCCTCCTGGTCGTGGTCCAGAACGTCTTCACCTCGCTGTTCAACTCCCATCTGTTCGACTTCCACGAGGGCTGGATGTACGTCATCGGCGTCGGCGTTGCCGGCGGCATGGTGATCCGGGCACAACAGGCCAGRCCGAAGACGGGGGAAGCCGGTTCCTGAACGGCCGCGCGGCCGGCCAGTCTTATGGCAAGTCTTGTGCTGGCAGTTCTTGCCGAGATGGGCTATCAGCGCGATCAGGTTGCACTCAATCGGATATTCATCGGTCGGCGGATGACGCGTCTTTCGCATCTCACCTTGCGCAATTTCCTGATCGCGCTCCACGACCTCCTGGCGACCACGGCGGCGTTGTTCGCCGCCTTCTATCTGCGTTTCGAGGGCGGCGACGGCTTCTACGACCGGTTGCCACTGCTGTTCCAGATCCTGCCCTACTTCCTCGCCTTCGCCGTGGTCGTATTCTTCGTCTTCAACCTGACCACGACGAAATGGCGCTTCATCTCGCTGCCCGACGCGCTGAACATCATTCGCGTCGCGACCGTGCTGACGGTTGCGCTGCTCGCGCTCGACTACATCTTCGTCGCCCCCAACGTCCGCGGTGCCTTCTTCCTCGGCAAGGTGACGATCGTCCTCTACTGGTTCCTCGAAATCTCCTTTCTCAGCGCGGCGCGCATGACCTATCGCTACTTCCGCTATACGCGGGTGCGGCGCCACGCCAGGACCGAGGATGCAGCGCCGACGCTGCTGATCGGCCGTGCCGCGGATGCCGAGGTGCTCTTGCGCGGCATCGAGAGCGGGGCGATCAAGCGTATCTGGCCGATCGGCGTGCTGTCGCCGTCGAGCTCCGATCGCGGCCAGCTGATCCGCAACGTGCCGGTGCTGGGCGGCATCGACGACATCGAGGATGTCATCGCCGACTTCGCCAAGCGCAACAAGCCGATTGCGCGCCTCATCATGACGCCGTCGGCGTTCGAGCCGGAGGCGCACCCGGAATCGATCCTGATGCGGGCACGCAAGCTGGGCGTGATCGTCAATCGCATGCCGTCGCTCGAGAGTGGCGATACGCCGCGGCTGACCGCTGTCGCAGTCGAGGATCTCCTGCTGCGGCCGAGCGAGACGATCGACTATGCGCGCCTCGAAGCCCTGATCAAGGGCAAGGCGGTGATCGTCACCGGCGGCGGCGGCTCGATCGGGTCCGAGATCTGCGAGCGCATCGTCGCCTTCGGTGCCGCGCGCCTCCTGATCCTGGAGAATTCCGAGCCGGCGCTCTACGCGGTCACGGAAGCGCTCACGGCGGATGGCACGGAAGCCGCGATCGAGGGGCGGATCGCCGACATCCGCGACCGCGAGCGCATGATGCGACTGATGGCCGAGTTCAAGCCCGACATCGTATTCCATGCCGCGGCCCTCAAGCACGTGCCGATCCTCGAGCGCGACTGGAGCGAGGGGGTCAAGACCAACATCTTCGGTTCGATCAACGTCGCCGATGCCGCGCTCAGTGCCGGCGCCGAAGCCATGGTGATGATCTCGACCGACAAGGCGATCGAGCCGGTGTCGATGCTCGGCCTGACCAAGCGCTTCGCGGAGATGTATTGCCAGGCGCTCGATCACGATCTTGCGGCAGGCAGCGGCGGCGGCAAGCCGCCGATGCGCCTGATCTCGGTCCGGTTCGGCAATGTGCTGGCGTCGAACGGCTCGGTGGTGCCGAAGTTCAAGGCCCAGATCGAGGCCGGCGGCCCGGTGACGGTCACGCATCCCGACATGGTCCGCTACTTCATGACCATCCGCGAGGCCTGCGACCTCGTGATCACGGCAGCGACGCACGCGCTCGGAACGGTGCGTTCGGACGTGTCGGTCTACGTCCTCAACATGGGCCAGCCGGTCAAGATCGTCGATCTCGCCGAACGCATGATCCGCCTGTCCGGCCTTCAGCCCGGCTACGACATCGAGATCGTGTTCACGGGCATGCGGCCGGGCGAGCGCCTGCACGAGATCCTGTTCGCCTCCGAGGAGCCGACCCGCGAGATCGGTGTTGCCGGCATCATGGCCGCGCAGCCGAACGAGCCGCCGATGCAGACCCTGCGCAAATGGATCACGGCGCTGGAGCAGGCGATCGCGCGGGACGATCGCGCCACCATCAGGACCATCCTGAAGGATGCGGTCCCGGAATTCGGATCGACCGCGGCCTGACCATGCAGCCTCCCGGCAAGATCGTCGTTGCGAGCCAGCATTATCCACCGGATCCGAGCACGACGGCGGCGATCATGGCCGAGATCGCCTGCCGCCTCGCCACGGGGCACGAGGTCGTCGTGCTGTCGGGCTCACCCGGCGCGTTGCCGGCGTCGCAGACCGGCCCGGGCAAGCCGCGCATCGTCGCCATCAAGAACCGCATGACCGGCAAGGCGGCGCTGGTGCGGCGCGGCGCGGCCGAACTGCTGTTCGCGGCGCGCACGTTCCTGGCGTTGATAYGGGAGCTCCGGCCCGGCGACGTCGTGGTCACCGTCACCGCGCCGTTCATGCTGCCTTACGCGGTCGCGGCGGCCGCAAGGCTGAAGCGCGCCCGCTCGGCGCTGATCCTGCACGACCTCTTCCCGGACGTGCTCGTGACGGCGGGGATTCTGAAGCCCGGTTCGATCGTGACCCGGACGATGCGGGCCGCCAACGCCTTGATGTTCCGCGCGCTCAATGCCGTCATCACCATCGGCCGCGACGCGGAACGGCCGCTGCTGAGCTATCGGGGCATGACGCGGAACAAGATCCGCTTCATCCCGAACTGGGCGACGCTGGTGCCCGGGCCGCGGCCGGTGACAGCGGACAATCCGTTTCGCAAGGCGCTGGCGGCCCGCTTCGTCGTCGGCCTGTCCGGCAATCTCGGTTTCACCCATGATCCGGAGATCGTGTTCGAGGCGGCGCGCCTGCTGAAGGACGAGGGCGACATTCACTTCCTGCTGTCCGGCTGGGGCATCGGCTTCGACCGGTTGAAGCAGTTGCAGGCGGCTATGAGCCTGCCCAATGTTTCCTTCGTGGCGCGCGTCGAGGATGCGGAGCTCGAGGCGTTCCTGACCGCTGCCGACCTCTGGATCATTCCGTACCGAAAGGACGTTGCCGGGGTGTCGGTGCCGAGCCGGTTCTATAATCTGCTGGCGGTCGGCCGTCCGGTCGTGCTGGTCTCCGAGCCGGAAGCCGAGGCCGCGCTGACGGTGGTGGAAAACGGGCTCGGCTGGGTCGTGCCGCCGGGCCGTGCCGATCGGCTGGCCGAGGCGATCCGTACGGCGTCCGTGTCCTGCGACGGCGCCATGGCCGAGCGCGCGGTGAAGGCGGCGTCGAAATTCGATCGCGTCACCGCGATGAACGCCTATGCCGCCCTGGTCGACGAATTGTTGCGCAACCCCGAATTGGCGGAGCAACGATGAGCGAACGAAAACCGGTCGTGCTGGTGACGGGAGCGAGCGGCTTCGTCGGCCGTCATGTCGTGCCTGCGCTGGCGCGGGAGGGATGGTCGGTCCGCCGCGCGGTGCGCAGTCCGGAGGGCATCGGTGAGGAGGTCGTCATTGAAGCGATCGGCCCCGAGACCGATTGGCAGGCCGCGCTCGATGGCGTCGACGCCGTGGTCCATCTCGCCGCCCGGGTGCATCACAAGCACGAGGAGCATGCGGTCCAGCTCTACCGCAACGTCAACATCGCCGGCACGCTGCACCTGGCGCGCAGCGCGGCGACGGCCGGTGTGCGCCAGTTCATCTTCGTCAGCACGGTCCTCGTGCATGGCCGCAGCAACGAGGGCCGTGCGCCGTTCAGCGAGGACGACATCCTGACGCCGCGCGGCCTCTATGGCATGTCCAAGGCGGCGGCCGAGGCGGGCTTGAGGACGCTGGCGCGCGGCACCGACATGAAGATCTCGGTGATCAGGCCGCCGCTGGTCTATGGTGCGGGAGCCAAGGGCAATTTTGCGCTGCTGACGCGTGCGGTGAATCTGGGCCTGCCGCTGCCCTTTGCCGCGATCCGCAATCACCGCGCCTTCCTCGCGGTGCAGAACCTGTCGTCGTTCATCCTGCGCCGGCTCGCCCATCCCGACCCCGCCAGCAATTTCGAGATCTTTCTGGTGGCCGACAGGGAGCAGGTCTCGACGCCCGAATTCATCGAGCGCCTGGCCAAGGCATCCGGCAAGAGCCCGCGGTTGTTCGGCTTGCCGCCGGAGCTGCTCGGCACGCTGCTTGGCGTGATGGGCCGGCGCGATACCCATGACAGCCTGATCGGCTCGCTCGAGCTCAACGTCTCCAAGGCGCTGGCGACCGGGTGGCAGCCGGAGGTCACCCTCGACGAGGGCTTGCGGCTCGCACTGTCGGCTCAGGACACCTGAGGGCGCGAGAACCGCCGCAGCACGAAGCCGACCGCGATCGCGCCTGCCAGCAGCGCGAGCATCGTGACCGCCATCGACCCGGCGCGAATGGTGACGATGGCGAGCAGCGCAAGCCCGAGATTGAGCGCGAACACCTCGCCGATCACGCGGGGTACGGTGAAACCGTTATCGGTGGCGCGCTGGTAGAAATGCGTGCGGTGCGCCGACCAGAATTGTTCGCGCCGCGCGATGCGACGGAGCAGCGTGATGGTGGAATCCGCGAGATAGTAAGCGGGCAGCAGCAGCGCTGCGGCCGGCTGTCCGTGCCAGGCGAGCTCCAGCAGGCACCAGCCGAGCAGGAGGCCGATCGGCAGGCTGCCGACGTCGCCCAGGAACACCTTTGCGGCCGGCCGGTTGAACGGCGCAAAGCCGAGCATGGCGCCGCACAGCGTCGCGGCGATGAGGACGGCCGGCCAGGACAGTTCGCCGAGCCATCCCAGCAGCAGGAGCGCCGCGGAGACCGGCACCACTTCGGCCACCGTCATCAGGTCGAGCCCGTCCATGAAGTTGACGAGGTTCACGAACCAGACGCCCGCGAGCAGGATGAGGCCGCGCTCCAGCCCCAGCGGCAGGGCCGGGACGACGCGCGCGGTCTCGGGCGAGGTGAACACCACCGCACCGACGGCAGCAGCTTGCAGCGCGAGTCGCACCAGCACCGGCAGCGACATGATGTCGTCGGCAAATCCGACCAGCGCGATGAGCACCGTCGCGCCCACCAGCGCCGGCGGGATCGCGACGCCGGCCCAGGCCGCCCAGATCGAAGCAACCAGCAGCGTCGCTGATATCACCGCGATGCCCGCGCCCTGCGGGGTCGGGATGCGATGCGAGGATCGCGCATTCGGCCGCGCCAGCGCGTAGCGCTGCAGCAGGGGACGGCTGGTCCAGGTGATGAGGGCCGAAATCAGCGCGGCGATCGCGACGGCAAGCAGCGACGGTGCGACGGCGGCGGCCGAACTCACTCCGGCACCCCGAGCGGCGCCGACCCTTGCGCGGCTTTCTCGGCGCTGAGGATCCAGACCAGTCCGCCGATCGCGCCGACGATGAAGAACACGGCGCCGAACAGCAGCGAGACGTTGACGCCCTCGTGCACGGCAAGTCCCGCGAAGCCGAACGCCAGGCCCATGGTGGCTTCACGCACGCCCCAGCCGGCGATCGAGATCGGCATCATCGTGATCAGCATCACCGGCGGTACCAGCAGGAAGACGTCGCCGAAGCTGACCGGGGCGGCGATCGACTGCACCACGCACCAGGCGACGACGACGGCCAGCACATGCACGATCAGCGACAGGATCGCGACGGCCGGCCCGCGCGAGCGGCTGAAGATCACGCGGTTCGCGATCACGGCACAGGCGTGGATGTGATGCGTGGCCCACCAGGTCTTCAGCCAGGGCCATTTCAGCGCGCCGAACACCAGGAAGCCGAGGCCGCCCGCGAGTGCCGCAAGATCGATCAGCAGCAGCGCCGAGCGCCCGTGCGGATCGGTGATGAGGCTGTAGCTCCAAGGCAGGCTCGCGACGATGATGATCGCAAGCGCAATCAAGC
>NZ_JBFULT010000364.1:0-7675 GCF_054049755.1 Bradyrhizobium sp. P5_C11_2 | reverse complement strand
ACGAGTACAAGGTGCCCGGCGCCGACGATCCCGCGATCCAGGCGGATATCCTCGCGACGCTCGGCCGTGACACCGCGCCGGTGCGGCAGGCGCTGGATCATCTGGCCCGGCTGGCGGGCCAACCGCTTGCCGGGCTCGATGCCGTCAGGCGCGATGCGGTGGCGCAGGAGTTTCGCAAGCACGGCGGCGGGGCTGCCGCAACTCTCGTCCGCGTCGTGCTGCAATGCTACTACCGCGACGACCGCGTGCTGCGCTCGCTCGGGCTGGAGCTGCGCGCGCCGTTCCCCAAGGGCTATGTCCTCCCGGACGGCGACTGGTCGCTGCTCGATCCAGTGAAGGCGAGGGCGGGCACGCTGCGGCGCGCGCCCTAGCCACTTGGGCAGTCAACACCCGGCAGCCCAGCTTTGCACCCCAGGCGGGCCACTTGCGCGAGAGGGACGAGGCCACCATCTGTGTGAGCCTCAAGGACTTTTGCCATGTTGGATTTGACCTCAGAAATCGCCGATGACGCACCGTCATCGCGAACGGCGGCGGCTGCCCCGGACAATGACCGGGCCCTGCTGGACGCCTATTCCAATGCCGTGATCGACGTGACCGACCGCGTCGGCCCGGCCGTCGTGCGCGTCGAGACCGGGCCGAAAGTGCCGAACGGCCGCGAGCGCGGCGGGCTCGGCTCGGGCATCGTGATCTCGCCGGACGGCCTCGTCCTCACCAACAGCCATGTGGTCGGCGCCGCCAAGGAGATCCGGCTGCGCGACGTCGAGGGCCATGTCGGCGACGCCCGGGTGCTCGGTGTCGATCCCGACACCGACCTGGCGCTGCTCCGCGCCAACGGCGTCCGCGACTTGCCCTATGCCGCGCTCGGCAACTCCAAGAGCCTGCGGCGCGGACAGCTCGTGATCGCAATCGGCAACCCGCTCGGCTTCGAATCGACCGTCACCGCCGGCGTGGTCTCCGCGCTTGGGCGCTCGATCCGCTCGGTCAGCGGACGCACCATCGAGGACGTGATCCAGACCGATGCGGCGCTCAACCCCGGCAATTCCGGCGGGCCGCTGGTGTCGTCGACTGCCGAGGTGATCGGCATCAACACCGCGATCATCAGCGGTGCGCAGGGCATCTGTTTTGCGGTTGCCAGCAACACCGCGCAGTTCGTGCTGTCGGAGATTATCCGCCACGGCTATGTCCGCCGCGCCTATATCGGCGTCGCCGGTCAGACCGCGCCGGTCCCGCGGCGGCACGCGGTTTTGGCCGGCGTCGAGAACAAGATGGGCGCGCTGCTGGCGCAGATCGAGCCGGACGGCCCGGCGGCGAAGGCGGGCCTGTTGCCCGGCGATGTCGTGATCAGGCTCGACGGCGTCGAGATCAACGGCGTCGACGATCTGATCCGCGTGCTCGACCGCGACCGGATCGGCCGGCGCCTCGCGATGGACGTGCTGCGGCTCGGCCGCCTGCGGGCGATCGATATCGACCCGATCGAGCGCAAGCCGGCGCGCTAGCGCTGGTCCCTCCGGGCGGGGTATGACTGGGTCATGCCTCGTCCCGGAAAGCCCGTCTTATGATGCCGGTGCAAGAGACCTACGACGTCATTGTCATCGGCGCTGGTGCAGGCGGCATGGCGGCCGCGGCCGTTGCTGCCGCCGAAGGCTTGCGCGTGCTGGTCATCGAAAAGACTGCGTTCGTTGGCGGCACCACCGCATGGTCTGGCGGCATGGTCTGGATCCCCGCCAATCGGAAGATGAGGGAGGCGGGGCTGTCCGACAGCGTCGCCGACGCCGTTCAGTATCTGTCGAGCACGGTGCCCGAACCCGCCAATGCCGGCTTGCGCGCGGCCTTCCTCGCGCGTGGCCCGGAGGCGATCGCCTATCTCGAAGCCAACACCGAAGTACGGCTCCAAGCCGTGAAAGCCTATCCGGATTATTATCCGGAGCGGCTGGGCGCGACGCCCGGCGGGCGCGTGCTCGAGCCGGTCGCCTTTGACGGCACGCGGCTGGGCGCGAGTTTTGCGCGGCTGCGGCCCCCGCTGCCGGAGTTCACGCTGTTCGGCGGCATGATGGTCAATCGTCTCGACATCCCGCACCTGCGCCGGATCGGGAGATCGCTGCGCTCGACGTTGCGCTCCGCGCGGCTGGTTTCCGAATACGCGTTGCAAAGGCTGCACAGCCCGCGCGGCACGACGCTGCATCTCGGCAACGCGCTTGCCGCACGGCTTTACGCTTCGCTGCTGGCGCGGCAGGTCGAAATCCTGTTCAGCGCCGACGTCGAGGATCTGTCGATGCAGGGCGAGCGCGTCGATGGCGTGGTGATCCGTCATGGCGCCCGCGATCGCCCGATCTCCGCGCGCCGTGGCGTGGTGCTCGCCACTGGCGGCTTCTCGCACGATGCCGCTTTGCGTAAGCGCTTCTTCCCGCCTGCGGCCGGGCTTGTCTCGGCGACCACCACATCCGGCACAGGCGACGGGCTTCGCCTCGCCGCTGCGACCGGCGCTGCGCTCAATACCGAGGCGACAAGCCCGGCGTACTGGGTGCCGGCCTCGCTGTTCCGGCGCGCCGACGGCAGCCGCGGCGTCTTTCCGCACACAGTGACCGACCGCGCCAAGCCCGGCGTGATCGCCGTCAACGCGGCCGGCCGGCGTTTCGTCAACGAGGCGCTGTCCTACCACGAGTTCGTGCTCGCGATGCTGCGCGACGGCCATGGCGAGCCGGATCGTCCGTTCTATCTGATCTGCGACCGTCAGTTCCTCTGGAACTACGGCCTCGGCCGCATCAGGCCGTTGACGCGCAGCGTTCGTCGCTATGTGGCGAGCGGCGAACTCATCGAGGCCTCGGACATCGCGCAGCTTGCCGCGAAGATCGGCATCAAGCCGTCCGCGCTCGCCGCAACCGTTGCGAACTACAACGCCGACGCGAAGGAGGGGCGCGATCCCGAATTCGGCCGCGGCAGCACCATCTATCAGCGCCACCTCGGCGATGCCGCGCACAAGCCAAACCCCTGCGTCGCGCCGATCCTCCGTGTCCCCTTCTTCGCGATGCGCATCTATCCGGCCGATCTCGGCACGGCCATCGGCCTGAAGGTCGACGCCCAGGCGCGCGTGCTGCGCGACGACGGCACGCCGGTCGCCGGCCTCTATGCCTGCGGCAACGACATGGGCTCGATCATGAACGGCAACTATCCCGGGCCGGGGATCACGCTGGGGCCGGCGCTGACGTTCGGGTACATTGCGGGGAGGCATCTGGCGGAGGGGGCGTCGCTCGCGCCGACTGCTGGTGTGTCGGCCACGGTCTAGCCATCCTCTCCGACGTCATGCCCCGCGAAGGCGGGGCATCCAGTATTCCGGAGGCAGCGAGACTGACAACAACCGCCGCGGCGTACTGGATCGCCCGCCTTCGCGGGCGATGACAGCGAGTGTGTGGCRCCGGCTTGCCCTTACTCCGCCGCCGCCGCAAAGCGGCTGTTCTCGAGCTCCGCCTCCAGCCGCGCCGTCTCGGCCGTCGCCTGCTTGATATTGGCCTCCTTGACGTGACCAAAACCGCGGATCGTCTCGGGCACGCGCGCGAGCCTTGCCAGCAGCGGGATCTGCGCCGCGTTCAGCCCGGCGATCCGCTGATCGATCATCGCAAGATAATCCTCGACCAGCTTCCGCTCGGTCCTGCGCTCCTCGGTGCGGCCGAACGGATCGAACGCGCCGCCGCGCAAAAACTTCAGCTTCGCCAGCAACCGGAAGGCATGGATCATCCAGGAGCCGAATTCTTTCTTTTGAAGATGGCCCGTCACCTTGTCGCGCTGCGCGAAGATCGGCGGCGCCAGATAGAATTTCAGGGAGAAATCGCCGTCGAACTTCTCCGAAACCTTCTTCGCAAAGCTGCCGTCGGTATAGAGCCGCGCAACCTCGTACTCGTCCTTGTAGGACATCAGCTTGAACAGGTTCTTGGCCACGGCTTCCGTAAGCTCCGTGGACGCCGGCGAGGCTGCCGTCTCCGCCTTGCGGACCTTGGCGACGGCCGCGAGGTAGCGCTCCGCATAGGCCTTGTCCTGATAGCCGGTCAAAAACTCCGCGCGGGTGGCGATGATGTCGTCGAGCGACTTGGTCGGAGCGGACGCCCTGTTCTTGAACTGGAGCACGCTGCGCACGCGCGACATGTCGTGGGCGGCCAACCGCCCCCAGGTGAAGGCGAGCTTGTTCATCTCGATCGCGGCGCCGTTGATCTCGATGGCGCGGAGCAGCGCTTCCAGCGACAGCGGGATCGCGCCCTTCTGGAAGGCGAAGCCGAGCATGAAGGGATTGGTTGCGATCGAGTCGCCCATCAGCGCCGCTGCAATGCCGGTGGCGTCGATGATGTCGAGGTTCTTGTCGCCGATGGCGTCGCGCAGCACGGTCTGCATCGTGCCCATCTCGAAATCGAGATCGGGGTTTTGCACGAAGCTCGCGGTCGGCTGGAGGTCGGCATTGATATACGCCTTCGTCACCCCGCGTTCGGCGCGGCTGAGCGCAGAGGGACCAGCCGAGACGATCATGTCGCAGCCGAGAATGACGTCCGCGCCGCCGGTGGTGATGCGAACCGCGGAAATGTCCTCCGGCCTGGGCGCGATACGCACATGGCTCATCACGGCGCCGTTCTTCTGCGACAGGCCGGTGAAGTCCAGCGCCGAGCAGCCGCGGCCGTCGACATGGGCGGCCATGCCGAGCAGTGCGCCGATGGTGATGACACCGGTGCCGCCGATGCCGGTGACGAGGATGTTGTAGGGGGCGTCGAGCTCACGCGCCGGCGGCAGCGGCAGGTCCGCGAACAACTGTCCGGAATCGACCCCGGAGGTCTTGATCCGCTTCAGCGTGCCGCCGTGCACCGTGACGAAGCTCGGGCAGAAGCCCTCGACGCAGGAAAAGTCCTTGTTGCAGTTCGACTGGTCGATCTGGCGCTTGCGGCCGAACTCGGTCTCCAGCGGCTGCACCGAAACGCAGTTGGAAGCCTGCGAGCAGTCGCCGCAGCCTTCGCAGACGAGCTCGTTGATGAAGGCACGTTTTGCGGGATCGGGATACAGCCCGCGCTTGCGGCGGCGTCGCTTTTCCGCGGCGCAGGTCTGGTCGTAGATGATGACGGTGAGGCCCTTGATGTCGCGCAACTCGCGCTGCACGGCATCGAGCTCGCGGCGATGATGGATGGTCGCGCCCTGCGGGAAGTAGTTGCCATCCGGGTACTTGCCGGGATCGTCCGAGACGATCGCGAGCCGCTTGATGCCCTCGGCCCAGACCTGGTGGGCGATCTGCGCGACGTTGAAGCCGCCCTCGGCGGGCTGGCCGCCGGTCATCGCGACCGCGTCGTTGTAGAGGATCTTGTAGGTGATGCTGATTCCGGCGACCGAAGCGGCACGAAGGGCGAGAAGCCCCGAATGCGTATAGGTGCCGTCGCCGAGATTCTGGAAGATGTGCTGCTCGGTGGTGAAGGGCGACTGCCCGATCCAGTTCACGCCCTCGGCGCCCATATGCGAGATCAGGTCGGTGCGGCGGGTCGGCATGCTCAAGGCCATGCCGTGGCAGCCGATGCCGGCCATGGCGCGGCTGCCTTCGGGCACCTTCGTCGAGGAGTTGTGCGGACAGCCCGAGCAGAAGAACGGCGTGCGCGCGAGCTTGATCGGCGCGCTGGTGGTGACGGGATTGTCGAACGCTTCGAGCCGTGCGAGGCGCTGCTCCAGCACAGGGCTGTGATGACCGAGCTTGCGCAGCCGCGCCACCAGCGCGGAGGCAACGATGGTCGGCGTCAGCTCGCCCTCGCTCGGCAGCAGCGGCGCGCCGCGCTCGTCGCGCTTGCCGGTGACCGTCGGCCGCTTCGATGCATCGATGTTGTAGAGGATGCGCATCAGCTGGTCTTCGACGAAGCCGCGCTTCTCCTCCACGACCAGGACATCCTGAAGACCCTCGGCGAAGCGCCGCGCGCCGTTTTCCTCCAGCGGCCACGTCAGCGCGACCTTGTAGATGCGAAGGCCCAGATCCTGCGCATCCTTGTCGGTGATGCCCAAGTCGGCGAGCGCCTGGCGCAGATCGAGATAGGCCTTGCCGGTCGCGACAATGCCGAGCCGCGCTGGCTTTGAATCGAGCACGATGCGGTCGAATTGGTTGGCGCGGGCAAAGGCCTGCACCGCTTCCATCTTCGGGCCGAACAGCCGCTTCTCCGCGTCAAGCGGCGGGTCGGGCCAGCGGATGTTGAGGCCGCCGGGCGGCATCTCGAAATCATCGGGCAGCTTGATCTGGATGCGCTCGGGATCGCTATAGATCGAGGCCGAGCTTTCCACGGTCTCGCTGATCGCCTTGAAGCCGACCCAGCAGCCGGAGAAGCGCGACAGCGCAAAACCGTAGAGGCCGAGGTCGAGATAATCCTGGAGCGTGGCGGGATTGATCACGGGGATCAGCGCGGCTGCGAACACCTGCTCGCTCTGATGCGCCAGCGTCGAGGACTGGCAGCCATGGTCGTCGCCGGCCAGCGCCAGCACGCCGCCATTGAGCGAGGTGCCGGCTGCGTTGGCATGCTTGAGCGCATCGACCGAGCGATCGACGCCGGGGCCCTTGCCGTACCAGATGCCGAACACGCCATCGACCTTGGCGCCCGGAAACAGGCCGACCTGCTGGCTGCCCCAGACCGCGGTCGCCGCCAGGTCCTCGTTCAGGCCGGGCACGAAGGCGATGTCGTGCTGCGCGAGGTGCGACTTCGCCCGCCACAGCGCGTGGTCATACATGCCGAGCGGGGAACCGCGATAGCCCGAGATGAAGCCGCCGGTGTTGAGCCCGTGAAGCCGGTCGCGTTCGCGCTGCAACATGGGCAGTCGAACCAGGGCCTGCGTGCCGGACAGGAAGATCCGCTTCGATTCGAGCCGGTATTTATCGTCCAGCTCGACCTGCATCAGCGTCATTTCAGAAGTCCTCGTCTGTCGTTCGGCGTGGGGTTTGCGCTGCGGGAGGGATTGCGGCTGCGCGACGCGAATTGTGACAGTCAAGAGCATGGGCCAGCGAAGTCAATATCGCTGGCCGCATCCGTGGCGCTCCTGCTAGTCATGGCTTGCTTGCGGAGGGACACCATGACGGCAAAAGCGTTCGATACCGAGATCACGGAGACCGATGGCGCTCTGATCGGGCCATGGCGTCAGCCGCGCCAGATGCTTCAGGCCCAGGTCTACGACGCGCACGCCTCCATCCACGACGATGCGACCGCGCAGAAACTCGGCTTCAAGGGCGGCACCATCGAGGGGCCGACGCATTTCAGCCAGTTCGCGCCGCTCGGCGCGCGGCTGTGGGGACAGGCCTGGTTCGAGACCGGATGTCTTTCCGCGCATTATCGCAGTGTCTGCTACGAAGGCGAGGAGGTGCGGGCGATCCTGTCGAAGCCGCTGCCCGGCACGAGCCAGTGCCAGATCCAGATGGTCAAGCGCGACGGCACGGAAGTGCTGCGCGGCACGGCCTCGGTCGGCGAACCGCACGCAGCGACGGCGCTCGAGGCGCGTCTTGGCGAGCTCAAGCCGCTCGCCGATCCCGTGATCCTGCGCGACGTGAAGGTGGCGCAGACCAGCAGGCGGCAGATGGTGCGGATGGCGTTCGACCAGAGCATGGGCGACCTCTATCCGTTCTCGCTGCGGCAGAAGCTCGCCGTCATCACCGAGAACTCGCCTTACTATTCGGGCGCGGACAATC
>NZ_JBFULT010000363.1:0-7701 GCF_054049755.1 Bradyrhizobium sp. P5_C11_2 | reverse complement strand
GATGATGTCATGACCGATCTCTCAAAAAAGCCCGCGGCGATACGCGTGGTGCTGCCTTTCGTATTCCGGCACTGGCTGAAGCAGCCGGGGCGCGGGCTCGTCGTCGCCGGAGGCCTGCTGGGTGCGACTGTTGCCGACCTGTTCATGCCGGTATTCTCCGGACAGCTGGTCGATGCGCTGACGCGTGGCTCGTCCGATCCTGACGCGCGCCATGCCGCCCTGGTCGCCTTCGGCGCCATCGTTGCGCTGGGCGCGGCCTCCGTGGTGCTGCGGCTGACCGGCCTGCAGGCGATCGTGCCGTTTACGCTCAAGACGATGTCGGACGTCGCAGAGGGTGCCTTCAGGCGCGTGCAGCGCTTCTCGACCGACTGGCACGCAAACTCCTTTGCAGGCTCCACGGTGCGCAAGATCACGCGTGGCATGTGGGCGCTCGACCTGCTCAACGACACCATCCTGATGGCGTTGGCGCCATCGCTGCTGGTGTTGATCGGCTCGATGGTCCTGATCGGGATGCACTGGGTCTCGCTCGGCCTGGTAATCGCGGTGGGAGCGTTTTTCTACGTCGCCATCACCGTGGTGTTCTCGACGCGCTACATCGCGCCGGCCGCACGAATCTCCAACGCCTGGGACACCAAGGTCGGCGGCACGCTGGCGGATGCGCTGACCTGCAATGCGGTGGTGAAGTCGTTCGGCGCCGAAACGCGCGAGGACGGGCGGCTCGCCCGCGTCATCAACCGCTGGCGCGTGCGCGTGCGGCGGACATGGCTGCGCTACAACTACACGGCCATGGCGCAGCTCTCGCTGCTGCTCGCCTTGCGCGCCTCCGTGATCGGCGGCTCGGTGCTGTTGTGGATGTCCGGGCACGCCTCGCCGGGCGACGTCACCTATGTGCTGACCAGCTACTACGTCATCCACGCCTATTTGCGCGACGTCGGCATGCACATCAACAACCTACAGCGCTCCGTCAACGACATGGACGAGCTGGTGGCGATCCATGACGAGCCGATCGGAATTGCCGATGCCGTCGACGCGCGGCCGATCGCGATCGAGGGCGGCGAGATCGCGTTCGACGACGTCACGTTCCATTATGGCGGCCATCGCGAGCCGCTGTACGACGGTCTGTCGGTGACGATCCGCGCCGGCGAACGGGTCGGTCTCGTCGGCCGCTCCGGCTCCGGCAAGACCACCTTCGTCAAGCTGGTGCAGCGGCTCTACGACGTCACCGGCGGCCGCATCCTGATCGACGGCCAGGACATCGCGCTCGCCACGCAGCAATCGCTGCGCAGCCAGATCGCGATCGTGCAGCAGGACCCGATCCTGTTCCACCGTTCGCTCGCCGAGAACATCGCCTATGGCCGGCCCGGGGCCAGCCTCGAGGCGATCGAGCAGGCGGCGCGGCTCGCCAACGCGCACGACTTCATCCTGCGCCTGCCAAAGGGGTACGGCACCCTCGTCGGCGAGCGCGGCGTCAAACTGTCGGGCGGCGAGCGGCAGCGCGTGGCGCTGGCGCGCGCGTTCCTCGCGGACGCGCCGGTGCTGATCCTGGACGAGGCGACCTCGAGCCTCGACTCGGAATCGGAGGCGCTGATCCAGCAGGCGATGGAGCGGCTGATGAAGGGCCGCACCTCGATCGTGATCGCGCACCGGCTGTCGACGGTGCGCAGCCTCGATCGCATCCTGGTGTTCGRCCGCGGCGCGATCGTCGAGCAGGGCACCCATGCCGTGCTCGCCGGAAAGCCCGGCGGCATCTATCGCGGCCTGTTCGAGCGCCAGGTGGTGGAGCTCGGGCACGTCGCAGCAGCGGAATGAGAGGCGCGCGGCAGCGGGGCCAACGTCCCGATGCCACGCCGCCAGAGGATGGAATGACATGAAAGACCTGACGAACGGCTCCATCGTGAGACACATCCTGGCCATGACGCCGCCGATCATGGCAGGCATGATCTCGATCATGATCTGCCAGCTGRTCGATCTGTATTTCGTGTCGGGATTGGGCGATGCCGCGGTCGCGGGTGTCGCGGCGGCCGGCAATGCCGGCYTTCTCGTCAACGCGCTGATGCAGGTGCTCGGCGTCGGCACGGTGGCGCTGATCGCGCATGCCGTGGGACGCRAGGATCGGCTGGATGCCAATTTGATCTTCAACCAGGCGATCGTGCTGTCGGTGCTGTTCGGACTGTCGACCCTGGTGGCGGGCGCCGCGCTGTCGCACCTTTACATGCGTTCGATTGCCGCGGACCAGGCCACGATCGAGGCGGGAACCACTTATCTGTTGTGGTTCATGCCAGCGCTCGCGCTGGAATTCGTCATGCAGGTGACGGCATCCGCGCTGCGCGCGACCGGCATCGTGCGCCCCGCCATGTTGGTGCGGGTCCTCGCGGTCATCATCAACATCGCGCTGGCGCCGGTGCTGATCTCGGGATGGGGGACCGGCTACGCGCTCGGCGTTGCCGGTGCGGGCCTGGCAAGCTCGATCGCGGTGTTGATCGGCGTGCTGATGCTGCTGGCGTATTTCCGCAAGGTCGAGCGCTATGTGGCCTTCAATCCGGCGCAGTGGCGTCCGCAGGCGCACCATCTGAAGCGCATCCTCAATGTCGGCCTGCCTGCCGGCGGCGAGTTCGCGATGATGTTCATCTTCATGGCGGTTGTCTATTTCGTGCTGCGCGATTTCGGCGCGGCGGCGCAGGCGGGCTTCGGGATCGGACAGCGCGTTTTGGCCCTGATCCAGATGCCGGGGCTTGCGGTTGCGCTCGCCGCCGGGCCGATCGCCGGTCAGAACATGGGCGCGGGAAACGGCGAGCGCGTGCGGGAAACCTTCGTCAAGTCGGCGCTGATCACCAGCGTCGTGATGATCGGCTTCATGGGCCTTGCGCAGTTGAAGCCGGAGGTCTTGCTTGCCGGATTCTCGAACGACCAGGAAACGATGGCGATCGCCTTCCTGTTCCTGCGGATCATCTCGTTGAACATGGTGGCGCAGGGCCTGATCTTCACCTGCTCGAGCATGTTCCAGGGGCTCGGCAATACCAAGCCGGTGCTGTGGAGCTCGGCCACGCGCGTCTTCACCTATTCGCTGCCGGCGATCTGGCTGTCGACGCGTCCGGGCTTCCGCATGGAGTACGTCTGGTACCTGTCGATCGCGGCGACCACGCTCCAGGCGGGCCTGAGCGTTTGGTTGTTGCGCCGCGAATTCAGGAAGCGGCTCGTGCCGGTCCCGCGGGACGAGGCCCCGGAGCAAGTGGAAGCTGAACCTGTCGCGCCTCCCGCGCGTGCGCCTGCGTAGCGACAGTCACGGCTCCCGCCAGTATGTGGCGCCGTGGGGCTAATGCGCGCCAAAGCTGTTCCAGACGAGACCGATGCCCGACAGGAACAGCAGGCCGAGCACGACATCGCCAAAATGCTTGTCGCTCAGCGCGTGATAGACGCGCGCGCCGGCCCATGCGCCGATCAGCGTTCCCGGAAATGCGACCAGCGCCAGCCAGACCACCTTCAACTCGACGAGACCTGACGCCGTCTGCAACACCAGCGCGGTCGCGAGCACCGTGAAATTGAACAGCTGGAAGATGCCGCGCCGCTCGTGCTTGTTCCAGCCGCGGATGTTGGCCCACAGGATCGGCAGCGGCCCCGACAGTCCGGCAAGGCCACCGAGAATGCCACCGGCAAAGCCGATCGCGCCGTCGGCGATCCGGCCGCCGGACTTGATGGCGAGCGGCCTCTTGTTGAGGTAGAGCGCGGTCGAGAAGATCAGGAGCAGCACGCCGACGCTCAGCTTGAACACTCTTGGATCGGCGGAGGCGACCAGCATGGTCCCGAGCGGCACGCCGATCAGTCCTCCGATCAGGAACGGCCACACCAGCGACAGGTCGAAACTCTTCCACATCGACGGCAGCGTCGAGGTCTGTGCTATCACCGAGCAGATCAGCACCAGAGGCACCGCGAGCGAAGGCGGCAGGACGTAGAGCCAGATGCCGAGCGCCATCAGCGCCGTGCCGAAGCCGGCCAGGCCCGAAACGAAGCCGCCGGCCAAGGCGCCAAACAGCAGCAGCGCGTAASTGAGYGTTTCCAACAGATTGTCCTTGTCGCAATGGGCGATCCCGAACTGTTGATCGCTACCGCCCGCATAGCACAGCTGCGGCCGTGCCGGTCAAATCCAGGCCCCACGCAAGCGTGATCCCCACCGGTCGGGCTTTCGCGAAAGACAGGCCTACATGATGGTCGTACTTCAATCTGGGGGCCCGCCCGACGCCATCATGCGCTCCGATTGGCCTGTCCCCGAATGAGATGGTGGAGAAAGACCATGACCCGCACGAAGATCGCCGTTGCGGCCGCGCTGCTGTCGGCGGCGGCCGTGATGCCGACCATGGCGCAGGCGCAGTTTTCCGAGCCTGCGGCCTATCAGGCCGCCCATCCCGACCGCGACGTGCTCAATGGCGGCCAGCTCACGCCTGCGGGGCGGGCGGCCCGTGGCGAGACGGTGGCACCGAGCGAGGCCTATGCGGCCTATCCGTCAGGCGTGACGCCGGTCATTCGCTCCCGCCATCGGCGCCAGCATCAATAGTTTCTAGACGATCTGCCTGGTGTCGGCGGGCCTGTGCAGCGCGCCGACGAGGATGCGTAGCGCCTCCGTCAATTCCGATCGATTGCGCGCCGCGCCGAGCGAGACRCGCGCGGCATGTGGCGGCGTCCCATCGACCGCGAAGGCGTCGCCGGCCACGACCGCGAGCCCATTGCGCAACAGATGCGCGGCGACATCGGGCCGGCCATCCGGCAACCGCAGCCACAGATGATGGGCGGCTGGCTTCGCCTGGAATTGAAAGCCCTTCAGCGCGCGTTGTGCCAGTTGCTGGCGGCCGACGGCCTCGTTGCGGATGGCGGTGATGATGCGGTCGGCGATGCCGCTCTCGAGCCAATGCGTCACCAGCGCGACCATCAGCGGCGCGGGCATTTGCACGGTGGCCTGCAAATAACTCCGCATCTCCTGCTGCGCGCCGTTGTCGGGCGTCAGCAGATAGGCCACGCGCAGCGCCGGCGCGATGCATTTTGACAGCGTGGTCGCCAGATAGGTTCGCTCCGGAATGAGGTTGGCGATCGGCGACGCCGCGCGATCGAGCAGCCCGTAGGCGTCGTCCTCGATCAACGTGGTATCTGCATCGCGGATGATTTTTGCGATCGCACCGCGCCGTTCGGCGGACAGCGTCGCGGTGGTCGGATTGTGCAGTGTCGGAATCAGATAGACGGCCTTTGGCTGATGCACCCGACAGGCCTTCGCCAGCGCATCGGGAACAACACCGCCGTCATCCATCGCGACGCCGACGAGCTTGACGCCGAGCCGCGCCGCGGCCGCCTTGATGCCCGGGAAGGTGAGGGCCTCCGTCAGCACGATGTCGCCGGGCCGCGCGAGATGGGCGAGCAGGTTGAACAGGATTGTCTGCGCGCCCGGAAAGATCACGAGCCGGTCGGCATGCGCATGCGGAGCGCGGGCGCGCATCCAGCGCGCCGCGACCTCGCGCTCATGCGCGCTGCCGCCGGGCGGCTGATAGTTGAGATGTGCGGTCAGGCCCGATTGGGCGCGGATGGCCTCGAGGCCTGCGATGATGCGCTCGTCGAGCTGCGCCTCGAGCGGATGCGGCGGCACATTCATCGAGAGGTCGATCGCGACCGGATGCGGCAGGTCGACCGCGCGGCGCGCGCTGGTCTCCGACACGAACGAGCCCTGGCCGACCCGGGCCTCCATGATCCCGCGGCGCCGCGCCTCGGTATAGGCGCGCGTCACCGTGGTGAGGTCGATGCCGAGCGCTTTGGCGAGCGCGCGCTGGGTCGGCAATTGCTGGCCGCGCACCAGCCGGCCGGCGGCGATGTCGGCCTCCATGGCCTCGACGATGCGCTGGTAGCGCGGCCCGCTCAGCTCCGAGATTGTAGGGATCCAGTCCATGCAAATTCGGCCGTTTCCTTTGAATGTATGGATGCAAGATATTATTGTATGGATCATCGAAAAGGAAGAGGTGTGGTCATGGCCACCAATTCAGTCTCTCTCGCAAAGGCGATGTGGCGGGGTTTTCGCGGCAAGTGCCCGAACTGCGGCGAAGGGCATGCGTTCGGCCGTTTCCTCAAGGTCGCCGACGCTTGCGACCATTGCGGCGAGGAGCTGTTCCACCAGCGCGCCGATGACTTTCCGGCCTATCTCGTGATGGTCGTGGTCGGCCATCTCGTGGTGCCGGCGATCCTCGCGGTCGAGACCGCCTATGCGCCACCGGTCTGGCTGCAATTGGCGGTGTGGTTGCCGGTGACGCTGTTCGCGTCGCTCGCGCTGCTGCAACCGACCAAGGGCGCGATCGTCGGACTGCAATGGCAGCTCGGCATGCACGGCTTCGAGGCCAGCAAGCTGCGGCGCGAGGCCGGTCAGCTTGCACCCGTGCTCGTGAAGGCGAACACGCGCGCGGCCTGAACTCGCTCGCGGCGTTTACATCGCGCGGCCGGCCGCTACACTCCATCGTACAAGCAAGAACGATGGAAACGCCGATGGCCGCACGCGCGAAGACTTTTCTGCTCTGTCATGGCGCGTGGTCCGGCGGATGGGCCTGGAAGAAGATGCATCCGCTGATGGCGCAGGCCGGCCACCGCCTGATTGCGCCGACCTACACCGGGCTTGGCGAGCGTTCGCATCTCGCAAGTCCCGCGGTCGATCTCGACACGCATATCCAGGACATCCTCAACGTCATCAAGTTCGAGGACCTCAGCGACATCGTGCTGCTCGGCCACAGCTATGGCGGCATGGTCGCCACCGGCGTCGCGGACCGCGCGCGCGAGCGCGTGACGCAGCTGATCTATCTCGACGCCTTCGTGCCGCGCGACGGCCAGTCGCTGTTCGATCTCAACGAAAGCGGACGCGAGCCGATGCGCAGGGCAGCAAGCTCGGGCGACGGATATCGCATTCCGCCGAACCCGCCGCCGCCGGACACGCCGCAGGCCGATCTCGACTGGCTCAACGCGCGCCGCATCAACATGCCGATCCGATGTTTCGAGACGAAGCTCAAGCTCGAACACGGCGAGCCGGCAATGCCGCGCAGCTACATCTATTGCACGCGCATTCCGCCGGGTGACGTGTTCGGGCAGTTCGCGAAGCGGACGAAGAGCGAGGATGGCTGGCGCTATTTCGAGCTCGACGCGAGTCATGCACCGAATGTGACGGCGCCGGAGGCGTTGATGGCGGTGTTGGAGAAGATCGTCGGCTAAGGGCGTGTACTCATAAATCGAAGACGCCGTTTGACGTCCGCTATGCCTCTGATAGCAGCGCGAAAGCGGAACGTCGCAGGACTTCCGCGTTGGGCCACAAATGGACTTGATCTACCCAGCCGGGGCAGTTTCTCCATAGCGGCTAAAGGCAATGCAAGCGTGGCATGGCCCTGGCGACAACGGAATTATTGGCTCGCCGCCGCAGCAGCGKTCGCCACATATTTCGTGTAGAATTCAGCGACCCGGCCGCGCCACATGCCGACGAACGCCTCTGACGTCACGTTGTCCACCGATTTCCAGCTGCGCTTGAACGCGGGAAGTGCATTGCCCCAGATCGCGCGTTTGCACCACCTCTCGCCCTTCTCCTTGCCTTCGCCGGTGGCGCACATGGATTTCCAGGCGACGCGAGCGGGCCGGCTGATGTGCTCAGCGGCGCCTTCCCAGCCCTGCTGATGGATCAGGTAAAGATCGCTCATG
>NZ_JBFULT010000362.1:0-7715 GCF_054049755.1 Bradyrhizobium sp. P5_C11_2 | reverse complement strand
TTCATCTCCATCAATTGAAGCTGATGAGTGTTTCGGATGATCGTCGAATATTCGGAGCGCAGGAAGGGCCGGGTATAGCCATGGATCCCGTACCAGTGCCCCCAAGGCACTGCGGGCCAGAAGGAGAAGCCGGGATAGCTTTGGTGCAGAAGCGCGCTCGCCGTGGTCAAGCCGGTCGCCGAACAACTGCCAAGGTTTGTGGCGCACCCCGTCGACACACCGGTGGTCTCGATATCCCAGTAGCTTCTGTCCAGCGTACCGCTGGCGCTGTTGTATCCGATCAGTCCGCCGGTATCGGCAGAACTGCCGCCGGAGAGCTTGCCGGTCGCGTAGGACTGAACGACCGCGCCGTCATTGTACCCGACCAGCCCTCCCACATAGGCACCGCCAGTTACGTCGCCGGTCGAATAGACGTAGGTCGCGGTGGAATTTGCGCCGAGATACCCGATCAGGCCACCGACGTGAGACGAGCCGCTGACGCGTCCCTCTGCGTAGGAATCGCTGACTGCGCTGAGGTTGTCGACGTTGCCGGCGAGCCCACCGACATKACTGCCGCTTCCCGTGACGACGCCGGTCGCAAACGACGCGGTCACGAGCGAGTAGCTGGCGTAGCCCAGCAGCCCCCCGACGGAATCATTGCCGATGATCGTACCGTTCGCATCAGCGTGATTGATGGTGGTGGAATTCGCCGCCCCGACCAGAGCCCCGACCGAATTATTGCCAATGATCGATGCATTGCTCAGGCTGACGTTGCCAATCATGATCGCGCCGTTGGCATAGCCGAACAGACCGACGTAATTTTCCGAGGGGCGGTTAATGGAGAGCCCACTGACGACGTGCCCCAATCCCTCGAAGCTTCCCGAAAATGCGCTGCTGTTGTTTCCGACCGGTGCAAATCCGGCGCCCGAATTCCAGTTCCTCGTCACTGACGCATCAATGTCCGCCCCCAAGGCGTAACGACCGGACAGATCGGCATTCATGTTCTGAAGCGCGCTCACGTCCGTGATGACCTTGTAGGTGATCGGTCCCGCGCTCCCGTTCTGGGTCTGAAACAAGCTTCCCGCAGCGAGATTGATCGCGGAGTTGATGGTGTAGGTACCACTGCTGGTGGTCTGCGCGTATTGCAGAATCAGCCCATCGCTACCCGTCGTTCCCGTGGAGGTGAGCGATGCATTGACGATGATGTTGTTGTCGGCTCTCAGAGTGAGAACGTGCGAGCCCCAGACGACCGGCGAATTGACCGAGATGTCGCCCGGTTCGGTATCGCTGCTGGACGTCGTCACCGTTACATCGCCGCTCGCCAGCGCGGTCTGCAGGGCCGCCGCGTAATTGGCGTCGATGGTTATGTTCGAAGGATCGATCAGCCAGCGTCCGCCCAGCGTATCGACCTTCAGATCGGACGCGAGATTGACCTTGGCGGCGGAGGTTTCGACCGAGCGGGCCCGCAGCGTGCCGCCGGCGTTGACCTCGCCGTGCTTGGCATCGCCGAGCAGGAGGATGCGACCATTGCGGCTGCCGATGCTCGCGGCCTGCACCACGCCGGTGTTGTTGACGACGCCCTTCATGGCGTCGCTCGCACCCTTGGCGGTGAGGATGGCAACGCCGCCGTCGGCGCGGATCAGCCCCTTGTTCTCGACCAGGGTCTTGACGGTGGAGGCCTTGACCTCGACCGAGAGCAGGCCGTCGCCATTGAAGTCGAGCAGCACGTCGGTGCCGGCGGCGAGCGCCGTGCTGCCGGCGATGGTGCCGGAATTGCTGACGCTCGGCGAGATCAGCGCCACCACCTTGCCGGAGATGCTGCCCTCGTTGCTGATCGCGCCGCCGCTGCCGGTGAAATTGTAGCGGCCAGCCAGAAAATCCGCGTTGCTGATTCCGAGCGTGGAGGCGACGAAGCCACCGGTCTGCACGCTGCCGGTCTTGCCGATCGCAATGCCGTTCGGATTGATCAGGAACACTTGCCCATTGGCGCTGAGGCTGCCGAGGATTTTTGACGGGTCCTGGCCGACGACGCGGTTCAGCGCGACCGAGGAGGCGCCGGGCTGGTTGAAGGTCACGGAGTTGCCGGCGCCGATCGAAAAGCTCTGCCAGTTGGCGATCATCTTGTCGCTCGACTGGTTGATCGTCATGGCGTTGCCGGACTGGCTGATCGTGGCCTGTCCCGACACGACCTGGCCGCCGGTCGGCAGGGTCTGGGCCAGCGCCGGCGGCGTCAGCATCGTGGTCGCGGACAGAACGAGTGCGAGCCGCATCCGCGGCAGGGTCGATGTCATCGCGTGCCCCCTCGAAACATCAGAAGCGAATGCCGGCTTGCAGCCAGAACTGGTCGTTGGCCTTGACGCCATCGGCGTTCGCCCCGGTGATGATGGAACGGCCGGGATTGTCGCCCAGCGTATGGGCCCAGCTTGCCGAGACGTTCAGCCACTCGCGCGTCCAGCGCGCGGCGAGGCCGGCGCTGGCGAGCCCGTAATCATTGCAGCCGCAAACAGTGACCGGCGCGATGCCGTTCGGCGACACGTTGATCTTGACGTAGCCGCCGTCCAGGAAGCTCGCCAGTTGCAGGCTGCCGAAGCGCACAGGCAGCGGCGCGTTGTAGCGGAGCTCGAGCGTGCCGAGCACGCCCATGTCGCCGCGCGCCTCGCCGACGGGATAGCCGCGCACGCCGAACGGGCCGCCCAGCGCAAAGTCTTCCGAGGAATCGAGGTTCTTGTCGGCCCATTGCCCGTAGAGGCGGCCGAACAGCGCGAAGTCGCCGGGCAAGGCCTGAAGCCGGGCGACCGCGACATTGATCCGGTTGAACTGCCCTTGCGTCCGGAGTCCAGCCTGGTCTGCCGCGAGCGCGCTCGCCACGCGCGCGAGATCGAGATCGCCAAAAGTCCAGCTCACCGACCAGTTGGTGATGCCGCCGCCGAGCAGCGCGTCGCGTCGGTCGCCGTTGAGGCTGAGCGTGCCGGAGGTCGAGCGCTTGTCCTGGAGCGTTCCGGCGATGCTGTCGTCAACCAGCGCCTTCCAGGTCACGGTGCCGCCAAGCTGGAGGTTGAAATCGCGCGAGCGGATCAGGCTGTAGTCGACGCCGCCATTGGCGAAATGGGCAAAACCGGTGAGACCGAGGGCGCGGCCGATGGCGTCGATATTGTGGTAGTCGAGATAGGCGTAGCTCGCATTGGCAATGAAGCCGCTGGCGCCGAGCGGCACGCTCGTCGCCAGCGAGCCGAACTCCTGGCCTTGCGATACCGTGCCGGAGAGCCGCGTCAGGTCGCCGTAGCCGGAGACGTCGGTGAACGTCACCAGCCCGTTGCCCTGCGCCTTGCCCACGCTGGAGCTGCCGTAATTATCGGCCCAGATGCCGCCCCCGAGAACGGGCGCCTGCGCGACGCCGACGACGAGCTTGCTGGTGTTTGGCGCCTCGCCCGGCGCGAGCTTGGCATGCACCGACACGCCCGGCAGGTCGTTCATCCGCAACAGCGCGTCTTCCAGATCCTGCCGCGTCACGCCGTCCGGCTTGACGCGGCCCTCGATGATCGCGCGCAACAGGTCCTCACGCACGCGCACGCCCTTGGCGCGGTCGAGGCTGATGGTCTTGAGCCCGCCCTCCGCGATCTCGATGGTGACGATGCCGTTGGTGACGTCCTGGGGCGGCAGCAGCGCGCGCGCCAGCAACCGGCCGCGGCCCTGGAGCACGGCCGTCACCTGATCGGCCAGCGCATAGAGCCCCTTGATGCCGAGGCGCTTGCCGCGAACCGAGGCAACGAGCTGCTCGCGATCGGCCGGCGGCAGCAGCTCCACCTTGCCGGTGAAGCGAACGCCCTTCACGATGATGCGCTCGCCCCGGTCGGGGATCGCGGCGGGCGCCTGCTGCGGTCGAATCTCGTCAGGGGACGGCAGCCTTTCCTGCCGCTGCAACTCCTGCTGCCGCTGCATCTCGCGGAGCAGCGATCCGGCATCCTCCGCGACGGCCGGGACTGCGGTACCTGCTATCACTAGCCCCACCACAACAACCCTGCACTGCACCGCGCCAACCACTTTCATCCTACGGGCCCGACCTTCGGGCAATAGGTAACGACATCAGCGAAAGCGCAGGACGGCGCGTCGATTTAAACGCCACTTGCGTTCCTGGGCGTCTTTAGCGGACTCCGACATGGCGCGATGTGCCGGACGTCTCAAATGGGGAAATTTTTCGCGTTGTCTTGCCGGTCATTGCGAGATCACGACATCCCGCGCGCACGCTACGGCGATGGCCGGCGTACATTGGCAATTGCGTGGGTCGATTCCGCTTCTTGACGGGCGACGAGGAAAAGCGAAGTTACGCTGCGGTCGCCGGCGGCAGTGCGAGCACCGAATAGATCGCCTGGGCGTCGCGCGAGGCGCGGAGCTTCTTGGCGATGTCCTGGTCGCGGAGCAGGCGGGCGATGCGGGCCAGCGCCTTGAGGTGGTCGGCGCCGGCGCCTTCGGGGGCGAGCAGCAGGAACACGAGATCGACCGGCTGGCCGTCCATCGCCTCGAAATCGATCGGGCGATCGAGACGGGCGAACAGGCCAAAGATCTTTTCCAGCTTGGGCAGCTTGCCGTGGGGAATGGCGACGCCGTAACCGACCGCGGTGGTGCCGAGCTTCTCCCGCTGCAGCAGCACCTCGAAGACCGCGCGCTCGTTCTGCCCGGTCAGCTCGGCGGCCCTCGCCGCGAGCTCCTGAAGCGCCTGCTTCTTGCTGTTGACTTTCAATGCCGGGAGAATCGCCTCGGGCGCGACCAGATCGGTAATCGGCATGGATGGTTTCCGAGGTGAATTAAACCGTCAGGTTCCGAATTGGCCTGCTCGGTCAAACCGAGCCCGGCCGGCGTCAAGAAGGTGAAGCAGGAGGCGGACTTAGCCCAGGTCCAGGTACGTCCTGATGTGGGGCGCTTCTACTCCAACGCAATCCCGGTGCCAACTCCCGCGTGCGGCTTTGCCCCGGTCATTGTTAAGGGCTGCGGGTGCTACGGGGCCCCTGCGCGGGCCTAACTGCCCGATTTGGGGCCGGGCGGGTCGATCCAGCCCACATTGCCGTCAGCCCGACGGTAGATGATGTTCACCCGGCCGCTCGAGCCGTGCTGGAATACCAGGCAGGGCGCCCCGCTGAGGTCGAGTTCCATGACGGCCTCGCTGACCGACAGCATTTTGAGCGATGTGGTTGCCTCGGCGATGATCACGGGGTTGTAGCCGGCGACGTCGTCCTCGTCCTCGCCCTCGCCGGGCGCCTCCAGCACGTAGCTCGTGGCATCGAGCGCGGCCAGCGCCGCAGAGGCCACATGGGCCTTGCGGGCCGAGCGATCCTTGAGCCGGCTCTTGTAGCGCTTGAGCCGCTTCTCGATCATCAGCAGCGCCTGGTCGGCGCTGGCATAGGCGTCGGGCGCGTTGGAATCGGCCTCCAGCGTAATGCCGGAATCGAGATGCAGCGAGCAATCGGTGCGGAAGCCGAAGCCGTCCTTGCTCAGCGTGATGTGTCCGGAATAATTGCCGTCGAAATATTTGCGCAGCACCTCGTCGGTGCGGTCGGCCACGCGGCCGCGCAGGGCCTCGCCGACGCTGACGCTCTTACCCGAAACGCGGAGAGTCATGTGAACCTCGCTTGGTTAGGTTCTTGGCTGCGCATGATCCGTGCGGAGAACCGCTGCGCATTCTGCGTTCGCGCGCCCCTCCGGGTCCGGATCATGCGGGCGCATGGATCGGTCTCGATGGGAGATTGAGAGTAGCGCGATTTGGCGCCAGCGCAATCAGGCCGGCTCGGTGTTGCGGGAGCGATCGGACATTGCGGTCGAGAGGACGTTACCAAGAGCGCTCTGCTTGTCACGGCGGCGTTGCACCGAGGATGGAATGCGCATGGCTTCGCGGTACTTCGCGACCGTGCGGCGGGCAATATCAATGCCCGAGGCGCGTAACCGTTCCACGATGGTGTCGTCGGACAGAATCGCGGACGGTGCTTCCGAATCGATCAGCTGCTTGATGTGGTGGCGCACGGCTTCGGCGGAATGCGCCTCGCCGCCGTCGGCCGACGCGATCGAGGCGGTGAAGAAATATTTCAACTCGAAAGTACCGCGGTTCGTCGCCATGTACTTGTTGGCGGTGACGCGCGACACCGTGGATTCATGCATCTGGATGGCGTCGGCGACGGCCTTCAGATTGAGCGGCCGCAGATGCGCCACGCCATGGGTGAAGAAGCCGTCCTGCTGACGCACGATCTCGGTTGCAACCTTCAGGATGGTGCGGGCGCGCTGGTCGAGCGCACGCACCAGCCAGGTCGCGTTCTGGAGCGCGTCGGTGAAATAGGATTTGTCGCCGTCCTTGCCGATCTTCTTCGACAGCTCGGAATAGTAGGTCTGGTTGACCAGCACGCGCGGCAAGGTGTCGCTGTTGAGCTCGACGTGCCAGCCGCCGTCCGGACCCGGGCGGACATAGACGTCCGGCACCATCGCCTGCAAACGCGCCGAGCCGAACTTCATGCCGGGCTTGGGGTTGAGGCGGCGGATCTCGCCGATCATGTCGGCGATGTCCTCGTCGTCGACGCCGCAAACCTTGCGCAAGCCCGCGATGTCGCGCTTGGCGAGGAGATCGAGATGCTCGACCAGCGCCTGCATCGCCGGGTCGTAGCGGTCGAGCTCGCGCAGCTGGATCGCGAGACATTCACTCAAATTGCGCGCGCAGACGCCGGGCGGGTCGA
Source organism: Bradyrhizobium sp. P5_C11_2 (assembly GCF_054049755.1). Lineage (NCBI taxonomy): Bacteria > Pseudomonadati > Pseudomonadota > Alphaproteobacteria > Hyphomicrobiales > Nitrobacteraceae > Bradyrhizobium > Bradyrhizobium sp. P5_C11_2. The sequence continues at coordinate 1,023 of NZ_JBFULT010000362.1, read as the reverse complement.
ATTTCTGCAGCACGGCGAGAACCTGCTCGACCTCCTGCTGCGAGGCGCCAAGCCGCTCGGCGGCCTGGCCGAGATCCGCCGGCACGTAGCCGGCTTCGTCGACGAGGTCGATCAAATACTGCCCGATCATGCGCTGCGCCGGCCCGCTGAAGGCCACCGAGAGCTGCTCGGCCAGATGATCGCCGAGGGTGGTTTCCGCCGCGACGAAGGCCTCGAGATTGTAGTCCTCGTCGCCGGAGGCGCCGCCGCCCCATTCCGTGTAGGTGGTCGGCGCGGCATCCTGGGCGGTGCGCGCCGCGGCCTCGGCCGGCTCCTCGGAAAAGACGTTGTCCAGGCCGGTGTCCAGGGTCTGCTCGATCTCGGCGCGGGTGCCGAGATCCTTGCTCATCCATTCTTCCTGGCCCGGCTCGAACGCCTCGCCCGGACCGCCACCCGGCTCGTCGTTGTGGCCGCCGTCGGAATCGTTGAACTGGCCGGCCTCGGCCGGGGCCTCGCCCGCGGGGGCCTCGTCATTGGCCCGCTCCAGCAGGGGATTACGCTCGAGTTCCTCTTCCACGAAGGTCGTGAGATCGAGATTGGACAATTGCAGCAGCTTGATCGCCTGCATCAACTGCGGCGTCATGACCAGCGACTGCGATTGCCGGAACTCTAATCTCTGCGTGAGCGCCATGAAGCAAGAACCGTTCCCAAAAAATTGGTCCGATTTTTGCTTATCCTAGTCCAAGCCCGATGTACACGCCTTGACGAATTCGAAAAAAGGGCTAGAGGCGGAATTCCTCGCCAAGGTACAGGCGGCGAACGTCCGGATCATTGACGATCTCATCCGGGCTGCCCTCGGTCAAGATTTCACCGGCATAGACGATATAGGCACGATCGGTGAGGCCGAGCGTCTCGCGCACGTTGTGGTCGGTGATGAGCACGCCGATGCCGCGATTGGTGAGATGGCGGACCAGGTCCTGAATGTCGCCGACCGCGATCGGATCGATGCCGGCGAAGGGTTCGTCGAGCAGCATGTAGTTCGGA
>NZ_JBFULT010000361.1:0-7783 GCF_054049755.1 Bradyrhizobium sp. P5_C11_2 | reverse complement strand
GAATAGGCCTTCGAAGGCACCTGACCGGCAGGGCTTGACCTCCGCGACCGATTTGGCGCGATTGGCATTCGCAGTTGCCTTGGAAGTTTCCTGCCGAGGCCGAGGTCGAGGTCTGGGCCGCATGACTGCGGATTTTCCTTCGCTTGCGCTGCTCTTGTGTTGCTCGATGATCTTCGAAGGCTCTTGCGCAACAATCGCTGTTAGATGCGGCGGAGGCATCGGCTCGCTCGAGGGCTGCAGCGCTTCAAATTGCATGTGCGGGATTTCGAGCCGGTCTGCCGTCGTCAGTGTATCGTGTGAGGCGCGTAACCCGACGGTTGCCTGAGCGGGCGGCTCGTTCACAGGCTTTGTGGTGCGCGGTGATGTCTCGAGCTCCATCACCGCGAGTGTACCGAGGCCAACAAGGATGAGAGCCACTCTCATCTGATTTCACGCTTTCCGAACGAGAAGCCTCGCTCAAAGCCTGCCGGAAATAAGCTCCCGAAAATCGGAGAACAATTGCAAACATCCAATAAGGCGGCTTAGCGGCAGAAGTGAACCTGCAGGCGCGGTTACGTGAGAAGATCAGAGACAGGGTTAACGCGGGTCGAACTGGCCGGCTTGACAAGACCGTACTCGGGATCGATCGATGGGCGACCGATATGGCTGTAGAACTAGCCATCTTGCGATGAACGTCTGCCAATGCCTGACTGACGAACACATCGATCTTGCGTAGGAGGTCGGAGGCCGGAACACGCTCCTCCAAATGGAAAGAGTAGGAGAACTGGGCCTGACCCGCCCGCTGGCGCCCCATCACCTCATCAACTTAACTGACTTCTTCAACAGCATCGGCCCAGAGCCGAACGGCGCTCTAACTCTCACGAGGTCGGCTGTCTAAGCTGGTCCGGACATGAGGGGCGCTTGTCTCGACCGCCGCCTTGACCCCATCGTACCGGGTCGGGTTCTTGTCCGCCTTCAGGACTAAAGCAGAAAATCGCCGCTGCCCCACCTGCGCACGATTTCAGACCCGGATGACTTTTCTTCGAAACGTCATCCCGTCACCCCAGGACGCATTGACAGCTGCAATACGCAATCGCAATCTCGTTTCTGGCGTCTTTGGCGCARCCTGCGTCAACCGCGCCGAGAGAATTCACTAGGAGTTCCGACAGTGAACAGATCAATCCTGCTCGCCGGCGTCTGCGCTACGGCGCTCGCGGTGGCCTCGACCGCGTCTGCCAAAACCTTGATTTACTGCTCGGAAGGCAGCCCGGAGAACTTCTATCCCGGCGTCAACACCACCGGCACGTCGTTCGACGGCAATGAGCCGATCTACAACCGCATTGTCGAATTCGAGCGCGGCGGCACGAAAGTGGTGCCGGGCCTCGCGGAAAAATGGACGATCTCGCCTGACGGCGTCACCTATACTTTCAACCTGCGCAAGGGCGTGAAGTGGCATGCGACGTCGAAGTCGTTCAAGCCGACGCGGGAGTTCAATGCTGACGACGTCCTGTTCTCAATCGAGCGGCAATGGAAGGACGACAATCCGTATTTCAAGGTAACGAGTCCGAACCATTCCTATTTCGGCGACATGGGCATGCCGAAATTGTTGAAGTCGGTCGAGAAGCTCGACGACTACACCATCAAGATAACGCTCAACCAGCCGGAAGCGCCTTTCCTCGCCGATCTCGCGATGCCCTACGCAGCCATCCAGTCGAAGGAGTATGCGGATGCCATGCTGAAGGCCGGTACGCCTGAGAAGATCGACCAGGATCCGATCGGCACAGGCCCATTCTATCTGGTGCAATACCAGAAGGACGCCGTGATTCGTTACAAGGCATTCCCTGAATTCTGGGGCGGCAAGGCCAAGATCGACGACCTCGTCTACGCGATCACGCCGGATGCATCCGTTCGCTGGGCCAAACTTCAGAAGGGCGAATGCGACGTGATGCCCTATCCGAACCCGGCCGACATCGACGCGATCAAGAAGGATCCGAACGTCACGATCCTGGAGCAGCCCGGCCTCAACATCGGTTATCTCGCGTTCCAGACACAGAAGAAGCCCTTCGATGACGTGCGCGTGCGCAAGGCCATCAGCATGGCGATCGATCGGAAGGCGATCATCGATGCCGTCTATCTGTCGACCGGCATCGCGGCCAAGAACCCGATCCCGCCCACCATGTGGTCGTACAACGACAGCATCAAGGACGATCCCTTTGATCCGGAGCAAGCCAAGAAGCTTCTGGCCGACGCCGGCTACCCGAACGGTTTCGAAACCGATCTATGGGCCATGCCGGTGCAGCGCCCCTACAATCCGAACGCCAAGCGTATTGCCGAGTTGATGCAGGCCGACCTCGCCAAGATCGGCGTCAAGGCCGAGATCAAGTCGTTTGAATGGGGCGAATACCGCAAGCGGTTGCAGACCGGCGAGCATCAGATGGGCATGTTCGGCTGGACCGGCGACAACGGCGACCCCGACAACTTCCTGCACACATTGCTGGGCTGCGCCTCGGCGCAAACGGCATCGGGCTCGAATATCGCCAAATTCTGCTACAAGCCGTTCGACGACCTGGTCGTGAAGGCCAAGACGGTCAGCGATCAGGCCGAGCGGACCAAGCTGTACGAGCAGGCGCAGGTGATCTTCAAGGAGCAGGCGCCGTGGTTCACCATCGCGCACGCGGTGCAGCTGAAGCCCGTCGGCAAGAGGGTGATCGACTTCAAGCTGTCGCCGTTCGGACGCCACAACTTCTACGGCGTCGACGTCAAGGAATAGCAGGAGACAGGGGCGGAGTGGCTTGGCAGGCTCCGCCCATTTTTCTTTACCCTTTCCCTTCCGGGGAGGGTGGCAGGGAACGGCATGCTCCGGTTCATCTTTACCCGACTGAGCCTCGTGGTTCCGACCTTTATCGGGATTACGTTGCTTGTGTTCGTGCTTATCCGCCTGATCCCCGGCGATCCCATTGAGACGATGGCGGGCGAACGCGGCATCGATCCGGCCCGGCACGCGCAACTGCTCAAGGAGTACGGCTTCGATCAGCCGGTTCTGGTGCAATACGGCCTCTATCTGGCGCGGCTGGCGCATGGCGACCTCGGCCGCTCGATCGTCACCCATGAGCCGGTGATCTCCGAATTTGGGACGTTGTTCCCGGCGACGATCGAACTATCGGTCTGCGCGATCCTGTTTGCGTTAGGCCTCGGGTTACCAGCCGGGATCATCGCGGCGGTCCGGCGCAACTCCATCTTCGATCACGGCGTGATGGGCATCTCACTCACCGGATATTCGATGCCGATCTTCTGGTGGGGATTGTTGCTGATCCTGCTTTTTTCCGTGCAGCTCGGATGGACGCCGGTGTCGGGCCGGATCGCCGTGCAATACTACATCGAACCGGTGACCGGTTTCCTGACGATCGATGCACTGCTGGCCGGTGATTTCGGCGCGTTTCGCTCGGCCCTGTCGCATCTCGTGCTTCCGATGATCGTGCTCGGCACGGTGCCGCTTGCCGTCATCGCCCGCATGACGCGGTCCGCCATGCTGGAAGTGCTGGGCGAAGATTATATCCGCACCGCCCGCGCCAAAGGGGTGCCGCGTTGGCGGGTGATCGCGATCCACGCGTTGCGTAACGCGCTGATCCCGGTGGTGACGGTGATCGGGCTGCAGGTCGGCGTTCTCTTTACTGGCGCAATCCTCACCGAGACCATCTTCTCCTGGSCGGGTGTGGGCAAATGGCTGATCGAGGGCATCAACCGCCGCGACTATCCGGTGCTGCAGGGCGGCACGCTCTTGATCGGCGCGATCGTCATGATAGTCAATCTGCTGGTTGACGTCGCCTATGGGCTGATCAATCCCCGCATCCGGTACACAAGATGACCGCCGAAGTCCTCAACACTCCCGTCGTGGCGCAGCCGGGCGCGCCGCCACATCCGCTGTTGCAGTTCTGGTCCGACTTCAAGGCGAATTTCGGCGCCGTGGCGGGCCTCGCCGTGATCGTGGTTCTGGTTCTGCTCGCGCTCCTTGCCGATGTCGTCGCGCCACATTCTCCGATCCTCACCAACAATGCGGTCTTTCTCAAGCCCCCGTTCTGGCAGCAGGGCGGATCGATGGCCTATCCGCTTGGTACCGATGCGATCGGCCGCGATATTCTATCCCGTCTCATCCATGGCGCGCGGCTGTCGCTTCTGATCGGCATCGCGGTGGTGACGTTGTCGGTGGTCGCCGGGACGATTCTCGGTCTGGTCGCGGGTTTTTTCCGCGGCGTGATCGAGATCACGATCATGCGGCTGATGGACGTCACGCTGACGCTGCCGAGCCTTTTGCTTGCGATCGTGATCGTTGCGATCCTGGGACCAGGCCTGATGAATGCGATGCTGGCGGTCGCGATCGTGCTGCTGCCGCACTATGTGCGGATTGCGCGCGCCGCCGTGATCAGCGAAGTATCGAAGGATTACGTCGTCGCAGCCAAGGTCGCAGGTGCCGGCCGGCTTCGGCTGATGTTCAAGGAGGTGTTGCCGAACTGTGCAGCCCCCCTGATCGTGCAGGCGTCGCTCGGCATATCGACCGCGATCCTCGACGCGGCCGCGCTCGGCTTCCTCGGTCTCGGTGCGCAACCGCCGCTGCCGGAATGGGGCACCATGCTGGCGGACGCGCGCGAATTCGTGCTGCGGGCCTGGTGGGTCGTCACGCTTCCGGGCCTGGCAATCCTCGTGACCGTGCTTGCCTTCAACCTTCTGGGCGACGGGCTGCGCGATGCGCTCGATCCCAAGCTCAAGCGATAGCATAGTGAAGTCGATCTGATGCCGCTGCTCGAGATTGAAAATCTGTCGGTCGAGTTTCCATCCCAGAACGGGATGGTGCGCGCCGTGGATGGCGTCAGCATCACGCTCGAGAAAGGCGAGGTGCTGGGGATCGTCGGCGAATCCGGCTCCGGCAAGAGCATCGGCATGCTGGCCCTGATGGGACTCGTGCCCTATCCGGGACGCGTCCGAGCCGACAGACTGTCGTTTGCGGGAAGGGATCTGCAGGCCTTGTCCGACCGCGAGCGAAACGCGCTCGCCGGCAAGGACATCGCCATGATCTTCCAGGAGCCGACGACATCGCTCAATCCCTCTTTCACGATCGGCTATCAGCTGGCTGAGACGTTGCACATCCATGAAGGAATGGATCGCAAGGCGGCGCGGCGCCGCGTGATCGAACTCCTGGAGCAGGTCGGCATTCCGGCGCCGGAGAGCCGGCTGTCGGCCTATCCGCACCAGCTCTCGGGCGGCATGAACCAGCGCGTGATGATCGCGATGGCGATCGCCTGCAATCCAAAACTCCTGATCGCCGATGAGCCGACGACGGCGCTCGATGTGACCATCCAGGCGCAGATCCTCGATCTGCTGCTGTCCCTGCAACGCGATCGCGGCATGGCGCTGATTCTCATCACGCATAACATGGGTGTGGTCTCGGACACGGCCGAGCGCGTCGCCGTGATGTATGCGGGCCAGATCATGGAACAGCGACCGACGGAGAGCCTGTTCACCTCGCCTCAGCATCCCTATACGGCCGCGTTGCTGGCGGCACGCCCGGAGGCGAGTGATGGCGGACGGCTCGCCACCATTCCCGGCGTGGTGCCGGGGCTCCACGATCGACCGCCAGGGTGCCTGTTTAGTCCGCGTTGCATCTATGCAACGCCGCTGGCCGACAAGGTGCGTCCCGATCTGCGCCCCTGGATGGACGGCCTGATCCGTTGTCATTATCCGCTCGGCGATCCCTCGCGGGACGAGCGCATCGCGGCCGATCGGGGCAGCGCCGGCGGCGCGCCGATCCTCAACCGCGGGACGGTGTCATGACGGCGCTCGTCACCGCCACCGATCTCAAGCGCAGCTACGAGATCAAGCAGGGCTGGTTTCGCCCGCCGGCGCATCTGCAGGCCGTAGGCGGAATTTCGTTCGCGCTTGAAACCGGCAAGACGCTGGCGGTCGTCGGCGAATCCGGTTGCGGCAAGTCGACGCTCGCAAGGCTTGTGACTCTCATCGAGAAGCCGAGCGCCGGCACGCTGATGCTAGACGGCGTCGATGCGGTCAATCCTCCTCCCAGCGCCGTGAAGGCGTTGCGCCGCACCGTGCAGATCGTGTTTCAAAACCCCTATGGGTCGCTCAATCCCCGCAAGCGCGTCGGCGACATACTCGAAGAGCCGCTCATCATCAACACCAGCCTCTCGAAGCAGGAGCGGCGGGCGCAGGCGCTCGACATGATGGCGAAGGTCGGGTTGCGGCCGGAGCAATATGGCCGCTATCCGCACATGTTCTCGGGCGGCCAGCGTCAGCGCATCGCGATCGCGCGCGCCTTGATGTTGCGGCCGAAGCTACTGGTTGCCGACGAGCCGGTCTCCGCGCTCGACATGTCGGTGCAGGCGCAGGTTCTCAACCTCCTGGTCGATCTGCAGCGCGAGCTGGGGCTGGCTTACCTCTTCATCTCGCACGATCTCGGTGTGGTGCGTCACATCGCGGATGACGTGATGATCATGTATCTAGGAAGCGCAGTGGAACATGGGCCGAAAGAGCGTATCTTTGCGCGGCCGTTGCATCCCTATACACAGGCCTTGCTTGACGCGACGCCGGGCCTTGGCCGCAAACGCCGGCGGATCGTGCCGAAGGGCGAGTTGCCTTCGCCGCTCGATCCGCCGAAAGGCTGCGTGTTCTCGACCCGCTGTCCCTATGTGACGGATCTCTGCCGCACGCAGCGTCCGCTGCTGCGTCCTCTCGACGGCCGCCTCGTCGCCTGCCACTACGCCGAGCGTTTCCTGGAGATACAGGCGGCTTAGAGCCGATTGGCCGTGCCAAGCGATGGACTGAGCGTCCGGGCTCGCAAGACGCTACGCCGGACATGCCACGCTGTTTCGCGCGAGAGAATGGAGACGGCTGCGCCAAGCGTAGCTGCGAAGCAGCGGTCTGCCTTCGCCAAGGCTACGTCGAGGCATCCGCGACGTGGAATTCCTGTCCGCCGAAGCTTTAGCGAAGACGGATGCCTGGTCGGAATCTAACGTCCCGGCAAGCTATTGAAATACAGAATTCATTCTGAATTTTGGTTTGGTCTACTCAGAAATCTGCTCCTACAATTGCTGCTCGCCACGCGCCCCTATGACGTCCGCTCGCGGGGACAATGCAGATGTGGGAGCCGGACGGCCCGACTTCCGAGTTTGGCCCATCAGCGAAGTAGTGGCGCGCCTCATTGAGGTCCGCTCAGCGAGGCATGGCGGACTAGATTTGCTCAGGTTGAGTTCTTCGCATTTTGACCCAGACCAGACAATCTCACGCCGCTCCTTGTGGTCGACTACCAAATCCTAAGCTTCAGAGAGTAGGCTTCGCGGCGAAGCTGGCTTTGAAGCAACCCGGTGGTGTCTAACATTGGGATAAATGGCAAAAATGACGGGAGTCGATCAACCATCAGCGCGCCTTCGATTGGCCGCGGAGCTTGCCGTCGGCCTCGCGCGACGCTTTTCGATGACGCTCGAACCAGGCGACACGCCTGGCTACTATTGGCACTACGCACAAACTCCGTTCGAGGATGGGTGCTACCTGCTTTGGGAACTCGGCGTCGCCTTGACCTTGGTAGCGACCGGTAGTGGCTATCAAGGCATGACTCGGCAGCAATACGTCGATGCAAAGCGGCGTCCGGAGGAAACGTTTGCTGCGTATAAGTTCTTCCCAGCTTCTGAAACACGGGCGGGCGTGCTTGCCTGTGGTGAGCTTCCGGACGCGTTATTCGGGCGCCTGCTTGAGGCATATGTTGAAACCGCATGTGACTATGGCCCCGATGGGACGCAGC
>NZ_JBFULT010000360.1:0-7792 GCF_054049755.1 Bradyrhizobium sp. P5_C11_2 | reverse complement strand
GCGTGCCACCGCCCCCGTTGATCCAATATTTGCCTGAGGGATCCCAGGTCTTCGCCGCGGCTGCCATCGAAGCGTCCTCAAACGGCTTCGATGGATCCCCGGGCACGGTGAACCAGCGCCAAATTTGATTGCCGGTCTCGCTGTCGTACGCCGTGATGTATCCGCGCGCACCGTATTCGGCACCGCTCTGGCCGATCACGACCTTGCCGTTGAAGACTCGAGGCGCGCCGGTGATTGTGTACGAATGCTCGTGGTCGATCAGCGTATCCTTTTCCCAGAGCTCGGCCCCTGTCGCGGCATCGAGCGCGATCAGGCGTCCGTCATAGGCGGCGACGAATACCTTGCCCTTGTAAAGCGCGAGGCCACGGCTGACAGCGTCGCAGCACCCCCGATAGCCCTTTGACCGGTCGACACCTGGATCGAACGACCAGATTTTTGTCCCGGTCCGCGCGTCAATGGCATGGACCACGTTCCAAGGCGCCGACTGATACATGATGCCGTCGACGACGAGTGGGGTTGCCTCGATCCCGCGCGATGATTCAAGATTGTAACTCCAGACGAGCCCGAGATCCTTCACGTTGTCAGTGTTGATCTGATTGAGTTGGCTGAACCGCGTTTCGGCGTAGTCGAGACCGACGGTAGGCCAATCCCAGGATGTTTTCGTATTTGCTTTGATGAAGTCGCTGTCGACCCGCGAGATATCCGCCTTGATACGGTCCGGCTGCGCGTCGGTCCCGGCCTGCGCCCATGCACTGGAAGGGAGGGAAAGACCCAGGAGAACAAGAACGACACTGATCTCACGGAAGGCAATCTTACTCTTGAACCGATCGCCCGACTTTTTTTCAGGCCATTGATGCTGTGCGCTGGATTGCCCCATGGCTCACCTTCTTCCGTGCATATCGAGACCACGATGCGTGCGCATGCCTGCGCTCCGCTTCCGTTGATATGAAGTCTCAAACCTGCCCGGACGGTGCTACTGAAGCATTTCAGTCCTGACATGCCCGATTGCATTTGTAGGAAAGCGCCCTGCGTCGGAGCGTTCCGCTCCGGGGGCGGCGATCGATCGCTCCGAGCGCGCAATTTGTTTCGTCAAGCTAATTGAGCAGGACGAACAGGACTCCAAGTTGGCGCTGGAGAATTGTAACGCTGTTCAAGTTTTAGTGACGTCTCCGGCCGATTATTTGTTACACGCGTCGAAATATTAGCACCGCGCCGATGTTTCTTATGGCGATGACAGAAGCGTCAAGATCCCCGCCCGCAGCTGCCCTGGTCTCGCTAGCGACGTCGGTGCCTCCCCACGTCTTTTTACAAAAGGACGTTCTGACAGCAGCCTGGAATGTCTTCGGCCCTCGTTTTCCCGAGTTCGAAAGGTTCTCGAGCATTTTCTCGAATACCGGAATCGTCAAACGTCATGGCGTCAAGCCGTTCGACTGGTATCTCGAACGACGAGGCTGGCCGGAACGCACCGAGGCCTTTCTCGAAGGAGCTGAAGCGCTATTTGTCGATGCCGCCGAGAAAGCGCTTGCGAGCGCAGAGCTTGCCGGCGGCGACATCGACACCGTCGTGACTGTCTCTTCCACGGGAATCGCGACTCCAAGTCTCGAGGCGCGCGTCAGCCGCCGGATAGGGTTCCGGTCCGACGTGATGCGTGTACCGGTGTTTGGTCTTGGCTGTGCGGGCGGGGTTTCGGGATTATCGATCGCGTCGCGCCTCGCCCAGGCGCGACCAGGAACCAACGTGCTGCTGGTCACGATCGAGCTCTGCTCACTTGCACTTCGCCTGGACGAACTTACCAAGGCCAACATCGTCGCCGTTAGCCTGTTCGGCGATGGCGCTGCTGCAATCGTGCTGCGCGCGGGCGATGGCGGCGCTACGCAGATCGAGGCTGCCGGCGAACACCTTTGGCCGGATACGCTCGGCATCATGGGATGGAATGTCGACCCGGAAGGATTTGGCGTCATCTTTCGTCGCACCATACCCGACTTCGTCACGAGGCATTTCAACCCCGCCGTGACCGAAATTCTCTCCAGAATGCGCCTTTCGATGGAAGACATCGACCGGTTCATCTGCCATCCCGGCGGCGCGAAGGTTATCGGTGCATTGGAAAGCGCGCTCGCGCTCGACCAGGGAACGCTTTGCCATGAGCGGCAGATTATCGCCGACTTTGGCAACATGTCGTCACCTACTGTATTGTTTGTGCTTGAGCAGGCCCGCGCGAAGGGGCTGCCGGCGCGCTCGCTCTTGACGGCGCTCGGACCCGGCTTCACCGCGAGCTGTGTCACGCTACGGCACGCTGCGTGACGCTTGCTGAACTCATTCTCGGCGCCATCACGCTGCAGCGCGTCGGCGAACTCGTCATTTCGCGCGCCAACACTCGAAAGCTCCTGGCCCGCGGCGCCGTCGAGGTGGCACCCCGGCATTRTCCGTTGATCATCACGGTTCATGCCGCCTGGCTGTTGTCGCTGTGGGTGTTCGGCCGCGACCAACCGGTGAATGTCGGTGCCCTGGCCGGCTACCTCATCCTTCAGTGCCTTCGCTTCTGGGTCATCTGGACGCTCGGCTCACGATGGACGACGCGGATTATTGTTCTGCCCGAACAACCGCTCGTGTCAGCGGGACCCTATCGATTTCTGTCGCATCCCAACTATGCCGTGGTTGCCGGCGAGATCGCCGTGCTCCCTTTGGCTCTGGGTCTGCCGCTGCTGGCCGTGGTCTTCACCGTCCTCAACGCTGCGGTTCTCGCAATCCGCATACGGGCCGAGAACCGCGCCCTCGCCGCATCCCGTGAGACATTGTGCGTGGCTCATAATGACTGAACGGGTTACCGAGCCGAGTGTGGCTACGTGGCTTGGCTTCGTCCTGATGTGCCTTGGCATGTTCATGGCGATCCTCGACATTCAGGTCGTCGCCACGTCGCTACCCACGATCCAGAGTACACTCGCCATTTCGCGAGAGGCGATGAGCTGGATCCAAACCGCGTATCTGATCGCCGAGATCATCGCCATTCCACTGACCGGGTGGCTTACGCGCGCCCTGACGCTGCGATGGCTGTTCGTCATTGCGATCAGCCTCTTTACCCTCGCCTCCATCGGTTGCGCGTTCAGCGGCGGTTTTACGACGCTTGTCAGCTTCCGCGTGCTTCAGGGTTTTGCTGGCGGCGTGCTGATTCCGGCGGTTTTTTCCGCTGTCTTCCTGCTGTTTCCGATTCGTTTGCATCCCGTTGCCACCACCATGGCCGGCGTCATGGCTGTGCTGGCGCCCACGGTCGGGCCGGTGGTCGGCGGCTGGATCACCGACACCTGGTCCTGGCATTGGCTGTTTCTGATCAATGTCGCCCCCGGCGTGGTCGCCGCACTCGCCGCGCCAATGCTGCTGCCGCGCGAACGACCCCGGCTTTCCGATCTGGCCACACTCGACGTGCCGTCTCTCGCACTTCTTGCGGTTTCGCTTGCATGCCTGGAGATCGGCCTGAAGGAAGGCCCGCAGCGCGGGTGGCTTTCTCCATTCTGCTCCATCCTGATCGTCTTGAGTGCTGCCGCGGCAACTGTCTTCGCCATCCGAACACTCAGGGCCGCGCATCCGGTGGTCGAACTGTCGACATTTAGATCGCGCTCGTTTGCGATCGGTTGCGCATTGAGCTTCTTCCTCGGAATTGGATTGTTCGGCTCGGTCTATCTCATGCCGGTCTTCCTCGCCTATGTTCGACATCATGACGCATTTGAAATCGGCACGATCATGCTCGTCACCGGCGTTGCGCAGCTTGCCACCGCGCCGATTGCGGGCCTGCTGGAAAGCAGGCTTGATCCCCGTTGGTTGTCGGCCGCGGGGTTTGGTCTGTTCGCGGTCGGACTGGGTTGCAGTGCATTCGAGAGCCGTGCCGCCGACTTCCAGGAAATGTTCTGGCCGCAGGTCTTGCGCGGCGTTGCGATCATGTTTTGCCTGCTGCCTCCGACCCGGCTGGCATTGGGTTCGCTGAACCCGTCACAGATACCGGACGCAAGCGGCCTGTTCAATTTGATGCGAAACCTTGGCGGTGCAATCGGTATCGCGCTGATCGATACGATCCTTTATGGGCGCACCATCGAGCACGCCGACGCTCTGCGCGACCGTCTGATTGCAGGCGATGTGACCGCGGCTCAGGCGATCGGGCTTGACCTGACGTTGTTTACTCACCGCCCTCCGGGGGTATCCGACGCCACGATTGAAGCCTATCTGCGTCCCATGGTCGAACAGGCCGCTTTCGCGCTCAGTGCCAACGAAGCCTGGGCGCTCCTCGCTGGCGTGGCGCTGCTCGGACTATTGCTCATTCCGTTCGCGGATGGTCGATCGGAAGGCACCGACGCGGCCACAGACCAACTTGAACATCGAAGCCACATTGCGCTGGAGGCCGCCTCCTTCGATCCGTCGTCCAGGCGCGACATGCCGGTTGGGCCGGGGTCGTCTACGCGATGAGCTGCCTCGCCGCCGCCGAAATCATCACAAGCCCGCCTGTAATCACCGCAACGTCGAGAATCGCGGTGTGGATATGCACCGGCATCCGTTCGACGAAAGCTTTTGCGAGGAACGCGCCGGGGATCGCGATCGCCCCTATCAGCAGCGCAAAGGCGAGCACCTGCGCGGTCACCGCGCCGGCCAGGCCGAACACCGAGATCTTGATCAGGCCCGTGCCGAGCGAGATCATCGCATCGGTCGCGATCACCGCGGCGCCTTCGAGGCCCGCGGCCATCAAGAGCGAGAGCAGGATCACGCCGGAGCCGGACGTGCCGCCGACGAGTACGCCGTAACCGACCGAGCCGGCCGCAAGCCCGGTGTCGCCGATCTTGACCTGGCGGCGGCGGAGCACGCGGCGCAGCGGCACGCTCAGGATCAGCATGGAGCCGATCACTAGCGCTGCGCCTGCATTGGTGAGGCGCGTATAGCCGTAGGCGCCGAGCGCCGTCGTCAATGCCGCGCAGGCGAGCACGATCAGCGCGCGGCGGCGATCGGCATAGCGGAGATAGGCAGCCGCACGACTCGAATTGGTGAAGATGGCGGAGATCGCGATGATCGGCACCACCGGCTCGGCGCCGACCAGCGGCACCAGCACCAGCGGCATCAGCGCGCCGGTGCCGTAGCCGGCAAGACCACCGATGATCGAAGCAAACAACGCCATCAACGCGACCAGCAGAAGCTGCAGAAKCGAGATATCGGCGAAGCCTGAGACGATGGTCACGTTTTCCGTTCGCGGCTGACGCGTGCCGCAGCTTGATCTGCGATGGAAGCGAGCGCGGCTTCCTCTAGCGGAAAATCCGCCGCAAGCCAAGCGTCCTCGGCGAGTGTCAACACATGTTGAGCAGTAGATGATCGCAGGCGGGTCTGCGCCCGCGATCACTCCTTTTGCTTCGCGACGACTGTCGCTGGAGGCGGGCCGATCTTCGGTCGCCCGAGCGGGTCAAAAGCGGAAGTTCATCCCCATACGATCCATGTCGTAAGCGTTGCTGAACTTGACTTTGACGAAGCCATTGCCGGTCGCCGGCCCCTGCACAGTCAGCTTCACGCTCTGGTCACCGAGATCGACGTGCAGGCATCCGGCCTTGACGGTGGCGTTCGGGAGCACCGCATATTCGAGGCCGCCACCGGCCGTCCAGCAACATCTGTGACGAGGAGGTTGCAAGGAGCCGGGTTCTGATTCAATCAGAACCGAATAGGCTCTAGAAGCGATAGTTAAGACCGACGCGCGCGGTGCTGAAGGTGGCGCGGCCGACATTGGCGCTAATCGAGGCCGGCGTATCGCCGGGAATGAAGACCGCCAGAGCCGTTTCGGTGATTTTCTTCCCAGCAAGGCTTACATATAGATATTCGGCCTTGAGGGTCATGCGCTCTCCGAGAGCGTATTCAAATCCACCGCCCACCGTCCATCCCGCAGTTACGTCGCGCGACACGCCGGAAAAGCAGGTGGTGCCGCTTGCGCATGTGAAGCCGCTGTTGTCGGGCAGTCCATTGGCTGTGAAACGAACGGTACTATTGTTGATGTAACTTCCGCTGCGCGTGACCTGACCAGACGCCAGACCACCGGTGACATAGGTCAACAGCGTGCTGGTCGGCAGGTAGCCGAGGCGGGCCCGCACCGTGCCGAACCAGTCGATCCGCTCGTCGAAGGGTGCCGAGTATGGACCTGGAATGGGCACTGGGGGCATGACACCGGAGCTAATGCCTGAGCCTTTGATGCCGGACCAGTTGAAATCGGCCTCAAGGCCGACAAGCCAGCCCGTGCGGAGCTGTCGGTTGTAGCCGAACTGCAATCCGCCGAGCGCACCCGACGTCTTGAACGACGCTGGTGGCGGGATGCCGTCAGAAACAGACCAGACACGGGTAGCGTCATCGTTCGGGGCAAAACTCAGGTCGCGATCGCCCCAGCCATAGCCAACGTTCACACCGGCGTAAAATCCGGTCCAGTCATAGACCGGGACCGGCTTCGCCTTCACCGGCAGGTCGGCAGCCAATGCCGGCGACAGCATCATGGCTGAAACGACAACACCGGCCGCGATCAATTTTCTCATTGTTTAAATACCCAATAAGTCCGTCGTTCGGGATGACTACCGGGCCGCGCTTGGGTCGTCTTGTCCGCGAAGGTGCTGGGCTTGATCGAAACGGCACGGCAACAGGATCGCCGGCGAATGTGATTTCGGCGCAACGGTCGGCAGCCGAAAACTTGACCTATCCGGCACCGAACTTGACCTGGAATGCACGGCGGTCCGCTTTTGCATCACGTCGATGGACTGATGGGTGGATGCCATTCGCGCGGCCTCATGATAGCAATGGAACCGGCACGCGAGGATTATGGACGGATATGCCGAAGGTAGAATTTTCATCGGACCAGCTTCCATCCCACCTGAACGACAAGGCCCGATTCCGCCTGTGGCACGACATATGGATGGAACAACTCGGCAAGGCGGACATGAAGCACGCCGAGGACAAGCCATTCTATACCGCATCGAAGAATGTTCTTCTTGGCGAATTGAGCGTCGGCCGGTTTGCCACGACGACGGAACACTACGTGCGCACGCGCAAGCACGTGGCCAATGATCGCGACGACATTTTTGTGGGCTTYTATCGCAGCCCCCAGCCGCAATTATGGACGGTCGGAAACCAGGGGTTTGAGCTGCAACCGGGAAGTGTCGTTGCCTTCAACATCGCCCAACCGGTCTCGAGCTTTACGAACGGCCTCACAGCGTGGAATTTGACCTCCATACCTCGTGCGCAAATTCTGAAACTTGTTCCACATGCCGATCATCGTGCGGCAATGTTGCTCGACCCGGCCAATCCGGCGGTACGGCATCTCGAACGCACCATCAATTTTCTCCTTGAAGCCGATGAAGTCTACGAAGACCCGGAGTTGACGCGGCGCGCCAAGGCGATGCTCGGAGACTTGATCGTGTTGGCGCTCGGCGCGCGCGGCGAAGTCGCGGAGATCGCGGCGGAACGCGGCTTGCGCGCCGCGCGGCAGCGCGAACTGATCGCAATCATTGAGAAACGCTTCGCCGAGCCGTCTCTGTCGATCACGGCCATCGCGGATGCTCTCAGTCTATCGCGCCGCTATGTGAGCGATTTGCTACTCGAAAGCGGCGCGACATTCTCCGAGCGCGTACTTGAACTGCGCTTGCTGAAGGCGCGGGCCATGTTGTCGGACGTTCGCTACGACGACACGAAGGTGAGTGACATCGCCTTTGCCTGCGGCTTCAATGAAGTGACTTACTTCAATCGCCGCTTCCGCGATCACTTCGGCTGCTCACCGACGCAATATCGACTCGGA
>NZ_JBFULT010000359.1:0-7843 GCF_054049755.1 Bradyrhizobium sp. P5_C11_2 | reverse complement strand
CCGGCGAGGGCGTTGCCACAGGCGCGGGCGAGGCGCTCGCGGCCGGGGCGGGCGATGCCGAGGGCGCCGGCGAGGGACTGGCCGAGACAGCCGGCGCCGGGCTCGGGGTTTGTGCCCAAGTGCCGGAAGCGCCAAGCGACAGGGCCGCTGCCGGGATCAGCGCGGCCACAGCGAGACGACAAAAGCGATTCATTCTATTCTCCCCAAAACCTTACGTACCAAGGCCTTAACCCACCAAGGCCTTAACCCGGCCGCGCGTCCCCGGATTGCGCGAACTGTGCCGTTCTAACACGCGAGCGCCGAATTCGTCCCATGACAGATGCGTCATGGCTCTCACAGCAAATCACTGGTCAAGCCGCCAAGGATCGCCATATAAGGCAGGCGAAATTCGGGAAATTTCATGAGCGCGCTGGCCAACCACGCATTTGCCAAGATGAACGGCATCGGCAACGAGATCGTCGTTGTCGACATGCGCGATTCCGCCGCGCCGGTCACGCCGGACGATGCCCGCGCCGTCGCGTCCGCCGAGGGCGGCGTGCCCTACGACCAGCTCATGGTGCTGCAGAAGCCGCGGCTCGACGGCACCGAAGCCTTCATCCGCATCTACAACAATGACGGCTCGGAGGCCGGCGCCTGCGGCAACGGCATGCGCTGCGTGGTGCGGCGCATCTTTGAGAAGACCGGACAGGCCACCGCGACGTTCGAGACGGCCGCGGGCCTGCTCAATGCCTGGCAGGGCCCGGCGCCGGATCTCTACACCGTCGACATGGGCGCGCCGAAGTTCGGCTGGCAGGACATTCCGCTGGCGGAAGAATTTCGCGACACCCGCTACATCGAATTGCAGATCGGGCCGATCGACAATCCGATCCTGCATTCACCCTCGGTGGTGAGCATGGGCAATCCGCACGCGATCTTCTGGGTCGACGACGTCAACGCCTACGATCTCGAGCGCTTCGGTCCGCTGCTCGAGAACCACCCGATCTTTCCCGAGCGCGCCAACATCACGCTCGCCCAGATCGTCGACCGCGAGCACATCACGATCCGCACCTGGGAACGCGGCGCGGGCCTGACCAGGGCGTGCGGCTCGGCGGCCTGCGCGACGGCGGTCGCCGCGGCGCGCCTGAAGCGCACGGAGCGCAATGTCGAGATCACGCTGCCCGGCGGCAAGCTCGGCATCGAATGGCGCGAGCGCGACGACCACGTGCTGATGACGGGCACGGCGACCTTCGAATATGAGGGCGCGTTCGATCCGGCGCTGTTCGCGCCGGTCGGGTAATGGGCGTCGAGGTCGTCACCTTCGGCTGCCGCCTCAATGCCTTCGAGGCCGAAGTGATCCGTCGCGAGGCCGAAGGCGCGGGGCTGTCCGATACCATTGTCATCAACAGCTGTGCCGTCACCAACGAGGCGGTGGCGCAGGCACGGCAGTCGATCCGCAAATTGAAGCGCGAGCGTCCGCAGGCGCGCATCGTCGTCACCGGCTGCGCGGCGCAGACGCAAAGCCGGATGTTCGCCGATATGGCGGAGGTCGACCGCGTCGTCGGCAATGACGACAAGATGCGCAGCGATGCCTGGCGCGAGGCGCGCGACGCATTCGACATCGGCGCCAGTGACAAGATCGCCGTCAGCGACATCATGGCCGTGAAGGAGATGGCGCCGCATCTCATCGACGGCTTTGCGAGCGGCCTGCCGCGCGTGTTCGTGCAGGTGCAAAAYGGCTGCGACCATCGCTGCACCTTCTGCATCATTCCGTTCGGCCGCGGCAATTCGCGCTCGGTGCCGATGGGCGCCGTTGTCGAGCAGGTGCGAGCACTGGCCGCGCGCGGCCATGCCGAGATCGTACTCACCGGCGTCGATCTCACGAGCTATGGCGCCGATCTTCCGGGTGCACCAAGACTCGGCATGCTGACGAAGCAGATCCTCCGACACGTCCCGGAGCTGAAGCGGCTGCGCATCTCCTCGATCGATTCGATCGAGGCAGATTCCGATCTGCTCGATGCCATCGCCGACGATGCGCGGCTGATGCCGCATCTGCACCTGTCGCTGCAATCCGGCGACGACATGATCTTGAAGCGCATGAAGCGGCGGCATTCGCGCAGCGATGCGATCGCGTTCTGCGACCAGGTGCGGCGCCTGCGCCCGGACATCGCGTTCGGCGCCGACATCATCGCGGGATTCCCGACCGAAACGGAGGAGATGTTCTCGCGCTCGCTGGATCTGGTCGAAGAGTGCGGCCTCACCTTCCTGCACGTCTTCCCCTATTCGCCGCGCCCCGGCACACCCGCCGCGCGCATGCCGCAGGTGGCGGGCGGCGTGATCAAGGAACGGGCGAGGCGGCTGCGTGCGGCTGGCGAAGCGGCGTTGCGGCGGCGGCTGCAAGCCGAAATGGGCGCAACACGCGAGGCGCTGATCGAGAGCGAGTCGCAGGGGCGCACGGAGCATTATCTGCCGGTGGCGGTTGCGGGCGCGCGCGTCGGGAGCGTGATGCCGATCAGGATCGCGGGCAGCGATGGCGAGCGACTGATGATGTGACTCGGTCGCTGCTCCCTCAATGTCGTCCCGGCGAAGGCCGGGACCCATACCGCGTGATCCATCGATTGCGGGTGGTCCGCGTACCGAACGACTAATCTTCGCTAAACTTCTCCCTGTGGTTATGGGTCCCGGCCCCCCGTGCGCAATTGCGCACCAGGCCGGGACGACACTGGGAGTGTGGATGCGCCGTACTAGAACGCGCCCCTACAACGCCCTGACCTGCCAGAACCGCAGCGTCCGCCGCGCGTTCTCCGGGGTCATGCGGACGAAATGGCCTTGCGCCTTGGCGAGGTCGGCGGGCTTCATCGCGCCGGTGGCGTAGCGGCTTTCCAGCACGGCGGCGGTGGTTTCCCAGCTGAGCTGTGCGGCCTTGCAAGGCACCAGCAGGCCGTCGTCGCGCAGGCTCTGCATCAGCGGGCGAATGACCTCGACGGTCGATCCGGACAGCGCGGCCAGGGCCGCGACGGTTTCTTCGTAGCGCCGCTGCGTGGCGAAACCGAGCAGCGTCGCTTCGCTGAGCTGGCCTGAGGCCTTGAGATTTGCGATGGCGCGCTTGGCGCCTTCGAAGTCGCGGACGCCCGACATCTCGCGCTCGACGCCGACGGTGACGGCTGCGATCGCGCTCTGGATCTCCTCGAACAGATGCGGCGGCGCGCGTGACAAGAGCCGCGTGCGAACGGCATCCGTGGCCGAGCGCAGCAATTGGCGGCGCAGCTCCGACGGCAGGTCGACGCGGACGCCGATACTCACGGCAAGCTCGGGATCGGACTCGGCCTGTCCGACGATGACGGCAAATCCGCCTCCCGAGACGCGCGCCCCGGGATTGGCGGCAAGCCGCCGGCTGACACTGGGATAGCGCCGCGCCAACAATGCGTCGGTGACAATCTCCTTCAGCCACCAGCGGCCGGCGACTGCGAGCAGATGCGACTCGCCCTTGCTCGCCGCGATCTGCATCAGATCGCCGTCGTCGAGGCGCGCGGATTCCTGGAGCACGGGACCGGCGATGCGGATCTCGTCATTGTTGGCGAGGCGGCGGATCACCGACGGCGGTGCCTGTGCGATCGGCGCGAGTTGCGCACTGATTTCGGCCAGCGCGATGCGCGCGCCCATGTCGGCGATGGCGCGCAGCTCGATGGTGCCGATCAATCTCTCGAGCACGTCGTCGAACAGCGCGATCTGCTCGTCGTCAAAACTGCCGGCGGAGGACAGGAACAGGTCGGTGACGCGCCGGACCGTTTCCAGGCCCTTTTCCGCCGAGCCGAGCCGAATCGCGGATTCGACTTCGTCGATGATCGATAGCTCGGCCTTGGACATGACGCGCGGCTCGTCCTGAGCGGATTGACGGAAGCTTGTTCTAAGCAGCCGTTATCATTAGAGGCGAGCACTGAACGTTTCGTAAACCATGGCTCGGAATGCGGTAGCTTCAGCGAGATGCCGCCGCGGAGGAGCTGCGCTCCCTCTCCCGCTTGCGGGAGAGGGCTGGGGAGAGGGTGTCTCAGCAATCGAGAACCCCCAAGAGGAGAGAGCCCTCACCCGCGCCTTCGGCGCGACCTCTCCCGCAAGCGGGAGAGGTGAACGACGGCGCCGCCTATTCCCCATTCCACCCGCAGGCGCGGAGCCGCTCATGCATATGGGGTGGGGCCGGCGCCACCACGCGGACCGGCTCCTTGTTCCGGGAGATCGGCACCACGATCTCGCGGGAATGCAGATGCAGCCGCGGCTCGCCGAAGCGGGGGCCGTTGCCGTAAATGTTATCGCCAAAGATCGGCCAGCCCGTTGCGGCCGAATGCACCCGCAATTGATGGGTCCGGCCGGTGACCGGTTCCATGGCAAGCCAGGTCAGGCCTTCGCTCCGGCCCATCACTTTCCAGTTGGTGACAGCCTTCTGGCCCTCGGAGTCCGGCTTCTGCCACCAGCCGCGCTCGGCATTGAGCCGGCCGAGCGGCATGTCGATGGTGCCTTCGTCCTCGGCAGGACCGCCCTCGACCACGGTCCAGTAGGTCTTGCCGATCTTGCCATGCTTGAACAGCAGGCCGAGCGAGGCGGTGGCCTTGCGGTGGCGGCCGAGCACGAGGCAGCCCGAGGTGTCCTTGTCGAGCCGGTGGGCCAGCACCGGCGGCCGCGGCAGGCCGAAACGGAGGGCGTCGAACGAGGCTTCAAGATTGGCGCCGCCCTTGGGGCCGCGATGCACCGGCAGGCCCGCCGGCTTGTCGATGACCAGCATCAGCCCGTCGCGATGGAGCACGCGCGCCAGAATTTCGTCGGCGGTCAATTCGGGAACATCGAGCAATTGCAGGACTTTCGGTCAAGACTTTCGTTTACGGGCCGGAACGGCTAACACACCGCCATCATGAACGATACCACGTCAGACCCCCCCAAGCTGAGCTGGTGGCGCCGCCTGTCCAACGGGCTGAAGCGCACCTCGTCCTCGCTCGGGACCGCGGTCGCCGACCTCGTCACCAAGCGCAAGCTCGACCGCGCCATGCTCGACGACATCGAGGATGTGCTGCTGCGCGCCGACCTCGGCACCCAGGTTGCGGTCCGGATCGCCGAGGCCGTGGGAACGGGACGCTATGACAAGGCGATCTCGGCGGACGAGGTCAAGGACGTCGTCGCGACCGAGGTCGAGAAGGTACTGTCGCCGGTAGCAAAACCGCTCGAGATCGAGGCGGGCAAGAAGCCCTTCGTGATCCTCGTGGTCGGCGTCAACGGCTCCGGCAAGACCACGACCATCGGCAAGCTCTCGCAGAAGTTTGCGTCCGAGGGCCGCAAGGTGATGCTGGCCGCCGGCGACACGTTTCGCGCAGCCGCGATCGAGCAGCTCAAGGTGTGGGGCGAGCGCACCAAGACGCCGGTCATCGCCGGTGCGCAGGGCTCGGATTCGGCGAGCCTCGCCTTCAACGCGCTGACCGCGGCGAAGGAGCAGACCATCGACGTGCTCCTGATCGACACCGCCGGGCGCCTCCAGAATAAAGCCGTGCTGATGAACGAGCTCGAAAAGGTCGTGCGCGTCATCCGCAAGGTGGACGACACCGCGCCGCACGCGGTGCTGCTTGTGCTGGACGCCACCGTCGGCCAGAACGCGCTGTCGCAGGTCGAGGCGTTCCACCGCACCGCCGGCGTCACCGGCCTCGTGATGACGAAGCTCGACGGCACGGCACGCGGCGGCATCCTGGTGGCGCTCGCTGAAAAATTCAAACTGCCGGTGCACTTCATCGGCGTCGGCGAAGGCGTCGACGATCTCGCGCCGTTCACCGCGCGCGATTTCGCCCGCGCCATTGCCGGAATCGAAAGCTAAGGAATGGACAAGACCCAGCCGCATCCGTTGTTCAAGCTCGCGACCGAGCTCGGTCCGCTGCTCGTGTTCTTCTTCGTGAATGCGAAGTTCAATTTGTTCGCCGCGACCGGCGCCTTCATGGTCGCGATCGTCGCGGCGATGATCGCCTCCTATGTGGTGACGCGCCACATCCCGATCATGGCGATCGTCACCGGCGTGATTGTGCTGGTGTTCGGCACGCTGACCCTGGTGCTGCACGACGAGACTTTCATCAAGGTCAAGCCGACCATCATCTACGGCCTGTTCGCCGCGATCCTCGGCGGCGGGCTGCTGTTCGGCCGCTCCTTCATCGCCGTGATGTTCGACCAGATGTTCAACCTGACGCCGCAGGGCTGGCGCATTCTCACCTTGCGGTGGGCGCTGTTCTTCGCGGGCATGGCGGTGCTGAACGAGATCGTCTGGCGTACCCAGAGCACGGATTTCTGGGTGAACTTCAAGGTGTTCGGCGTAACCCCGCTGACCATGATCTTTGCCATCGCGCAGATGCCGCTGACCAAGCGTTATCATCTTGAGCCGGTATCGCTGGAGGCGAGCGAGGCCGAGGCGGGGGATGTGAGGAAGCGGTAGCGCTTTCCCGAGGGTGATAACGGCCTAGCGGTTGGGCATCTTCTGCCGCTCCGGCGAACATGCTAGAGCCCGCCCATGAGCTCCCTTCCCTCCTCCGTCGACGTCGCAATTATCGGCGCCGGTGCCGCGGGCCTCGGCGCGGCGCACGCGCTGCACGGCTCCGGCCTCTCGGCGATCGTGCTGGAGGCGCGCAATCGCATCGGCGGCCGGGCCTGGACCGTGCAGGCCTCGCCCGAAGTGACCTTCGACGTCGGCTGCGGCTGGCTGCACTCGGCGGACAAAAACTCCTTCGTTTCGATCGCGCGGCAGCTCGATTTCGAGGTCAACAAGGACCTGCCGCCCTGGCGCGAGCGCGCCTTCGGCACCGCCTTTCCACAAGCCGAGCGTGACGATTTCATGCGCGCGATGGACGCGTTCTATCAGCGTCTTTGGCAGGCCGCGCAAAAGGGCAAGGACGAACCTGCGAGCTGGAGCCTCGAGCCCGGCAATCGCTGGAATCCCATGATCGACGCGGTCTCGACCTACATCAATGGCTGCGAACTGAAGGACATGTCGACGCTCGACTGGGATGCCTATGAGGACAGCAACCTCAACTGGCGCATCCGCCGCGGCTACGGCGCGCTGGTCGCAGCCTATGGCGCGAGCTGCCCGGTCGCGCTGAACTGCAACGTCACGCTGATCGATCATTCCGGAAAGCGCATCCGCCTCGACACATCGCAGGGCACGCTGACCGCGGACAAGGTCATCGTCACGGTGCCGACCAATTTAATCGCCGATGAGGCGATTCGCTTCTCGCCGCCGCTCCCGGCCAAGGTGGATGCCGCGGCCGGCCTGCCGCTCGGCGTCGACGACAAGGTGACGCTGGCGCTCGACGATGCGGAGGCCTTCCCGAAGGAAGGCAATTTGCGCGGCGCCACCATGCGCACCGCGATGGGCACCTACCACATCCGCCCGTTCGGTCAGCCCTGCATCGAAGGTTTTTTCGGCGGCAGCTTTGCACGCGAGCTGGAAGACGCCGGCGATGGCGCCTTCGCCGCGCAAAGCATCGACGAGATCGCAGGCTTTCTCGGCAACGACATCCGCCGCAAGCTGAAGCCGCTCTGCGAGTCGCGCTGGGCGCACGATCCATTCGCCAGAGGTTCCTATTCGCACGCATTGCCCGGCCATGCCGGCGACCGCGCCGTGCTGGCGGCGCCGGTCGATGGACGCCTGTTCTTCGCGGGAGAAGCGACGTCGCCGAACTTCTTCACGACGGCGCATGGGGCAAGGGACAGCGGCGAGCGGGCGGCGAAGGAAGTGTTGGCTGCGATTGGAGAGCGTTAGTCTATCTCCAACGTCGTCCCGGCGAAGGCCGGGACCCATACCGCGTGATTTCCCGATGAACCGCGGTGCTCGTACCGCGGATTGATC
>NZ_JBFULT010000358.1:0-7852 GCF_054049755.1 Bradyrhizobium sp. P5_C11_2 | reverse complement strand
GGACGAGGCAAGGCGCGAACTGAACCAACCGGACAGCGCACGAACCCGGCATCTCGCACCCGAGGAAGCCGGGTTTCGCGACGCCGCGCGGATCGAGCAGATCGTGACGGCCAGGGGCGCCTCCCCGATTGACGATCAGACCGTCGCCGAAGCGATGCACTATTTCGACCGGGCGGCGAGCCTGCGGCGATGCCGCGCGGAATTGAGCCGGCTGACGGCAGGACCGCTTGCCGGCGCGGCGCGCGCCGCGGAAAYGGCCCTTGCGCTGCGGAGCGGAGCAGCGATCCTCGCGGCTGCCGAGGCGCTGCGCCAAGCGGCCGCTCAAAGCGGCCTGCCTGCCCATGCGGCCATTGCCGCGCTCGTGCCGGCAAGCGTTGCGTTCGCAGCGCCGCAGACTCTCACCGGCCCCAGCCAAGGGAAGCGGTCATGACGAACACGTATCGGGAGCTCGTCTTCGGCGGCGTGCTCATTGCTCCCATCGTTTCTTATGCCGCAATCGCGCTGGTCGCGTTCCTGATGCTTCGCCCTGTGCTGCGCCTGGTCGGATTTGCGAGATTTTTCAGTAGCCCGTCACTGGCCGAGCTCAGCCTCTATGTGGTGATCTTCGGCCTGCTGGCATTGTTTTTCTAGGAGACGAGTCATGGCTGGCCTCGAAGAACCCGTGGCGCGTGACACCAGCAATCGCGGCGCCGACGACAAAGCTCCCTGGCAGGCGACGCCCTCAACCGCGTCGCGACGCGAGGCTATCGGGCGGTTCATGGCTGGCGCCGGCAGGCATCTCGCGACCCTCGCCATCGCGCTGGTCGCCGTCCTGATATCGGTTGCGACGTGGCAGCATTACGTCACCGCGCCCTGGACGCGGAATGGCAGCGTGCGCGTGCAGGTCGCCAATGTCGCGCCGCAAGTTCCGGGCAAGATCGTGGAACTGCGGGTGGCCGACAACCAGTTCGTCCACAAGGGCGATGTGCTCTACGTCATCGATCCCTTCGACTTCGAGGTGGCCGTCCGCGTCGGCAAGGCCGTCGTCGACCAGCGGGCGGCGGACCTGGAGGTGAAGCAGGCCGAGTTCGACCGGCGCCAGCATCTGTCCGATCTTGCAGCGACACCCGAGGAACAGCAGATCTTCGCCGGCAATGCCACGCAGGCCAAGGCCGCCTACGAGGCTGCGGCCCATCAGCTCGCACAGGCCGAATTGAACCTGAAGCGTACCAATGTGACGAGCCCCGTCGACGGCTACGTCACCAACCTCCTGCTGCGCGTCGGCGACTATGCCGTCACCGGCGTCAGCAACGTCTCCGTCATCGATTCCAACAGTTTCTGGATCGACGGCTATTTCGAAGAGACCAAGATGGCCCGCGTCTGCGTGGGCGATCGCGCAGAGGCACAGCTGGTCGGCTACTCCAGACCCATTCTGGGACATGTGAAGACCGTGACTCGCGGCATCAGCGTGTCGAACGCCGCGGCCGGCACACAAGGCTTACCCAACGTCGATCCCATCTACACCTGGGTGCGGCTTGCGCAGCGCGTGCCGGTTCGCGTCGCCATCGACACGGTGCCGCCGGACGTGCCGCTCGTTTCCGGCATGACAGCGACAGTGACCATTCGGCAGCCTGCCGCGGTTGGCCGCCAAACCTGGTTCGACCAGCTCCGCGCAAGCCTCGTGGATCCCGTATCCGACTGGTTCGGCAAAGGACGCCCACCCCGTCCGAACTGCTTGCAGAGCACATCGCAACAGCTCCCGGAGGTGGAAGYGATTCCCTACGCGCGGGAACCCTCAGTTCCTCCGGCCGAGAAAGTCGCTCCGGGCCTCGCCCCCGGTATCGACGCTTCTCCGCGTCTTCCCTGAATCGATCTCGCCAGGGTCGCTCCACCCATCCCGGCGGCTGTCATCACATCGCGTCGTGCAACATCCGGATCAGCGGCCAAGCCCTTTGGCCGCTTGATCTAATTGATTTCATCGCGACATACGGTCGCTTCCTTCGCGTTTGCAAAATCTCACAGTCCTTAAGGATCGATCACGAGCTTTGGGGCGGGATCAGACCTATCGTGGTGGCATCCACTGTTGCATTCGGCGGCTCGGCAGCAGGACCTAAGACAGGGAACGAATGATGCTCACCGATATGCAAGCGGCCGGAGCTCGGTCAACGTATCAACCCAGCCACGGCGAACCAGATCCCCCGCAGGGGACGTCCACATTTTTCCACGAGCGGAAGTGGCGACAGCCCAGGCAACGCGTGGGCACGACGTCCGAGGAGATCACAATCTCGCGCTGGACCTATGCGCAAACAGCCGTAAGGCACGACGAAGCGACAACGCCTCCCGGCCGATATTTCTTCTCGATTGCCTTGAAGACGACCCGTCTCAAGCTGACCAGAGGCAATCAGGCCATCTTTGACGGCATCATGCCGGCGGGGACGCTGTATGTCGGCTCGCCCTGCCAGCAGCTCAGCGCGCAATTCCAGGCGCCGTGCGACTTCCTGCACTTCCACGTCTCCGCCAATTGCCTTTCATCCTCGCCGCCGGGAACGAGGCCGCTCACGCCCAGGGCTCTGAACGATCTCGTGCTGTTGCGCGATCCGTTGGCCGAGCAGCTCGCCAGGGCGCTGACCGAACACGGCCACTCGGCCGATCAGGAATTCGCGCGCTGCATCGCCCGGACGCTGGCGATGCATGTGGCCCGGCGCGAACTGCCGCGCACGAAAGTCAACGCCCTGCCGAAATGGCGTCTTCGCCGCGTCGAAGAATATGTCAAAGCGCACTTCGACCACTGCATCAGCCTGTCCGATCTTGCCGGCGCCGCGGGATTGTCCCGCATGCACTTTGCGGCGCAGTTTCGCGCCGCGACCGGATACCGGCCGCGCGAGTACCTGCTGCACCAGCGCATCGAGCATGCGAAATCGCTGTTGTCGCATACCGAGACGTCGTTGGCCGAAGTGGCGCTGACGGTCGGCTTCTGCACGCAGGCGCATTTCTCGACCGTTTTCAAACGGATTGTGGGCGACACGCCGGCACGTTGGCGATGCGCCAGCCGGAACGCGCTGGCGTCGTCCAGGCTCGCTGGCGTCGATCCGGTTCCGGCACGCCAGGCAATGTCTCGCGTCCTGCCGGCGGACCTGCGTGAATCATGCGAACTGAGAAACAACCTGGGGACTTGAAATACTTTGCCCGCCGGATCGGCGATGCTGCAGATGTTAGTGACTGAGACCCCAAGTCACGGCTCGTGCCCCTCCCTGGCATCCGAGCATTTGAGGGCCGTCCTCCCCCCAAGGACGGCCCTTTTTTTGACCGCGTCGCGCGCGATCTGTCCGGGATCGGACCGGCTCCACTCCGCGTCTAGCCGTTCAGATGACGCACAAGCCAGGCCCGCACGCCCTGAAGACTCCTGAAATCATCCAGYGAGCGCGCCGGAAGTCCGCTCCCGATTTCCACGGCCATGCCGCTGAGCGCATGTCCCGGCCCGAGTTCGAGAAACCCCGTCGCCCCCGCTTCGACGCAGGCTTGCAGGCAATCTGCCCATTGCACGGTTTGCGATATTTGCGCGGCGAGYTTGTCGAGGCCGGTTTCGAGCGAGACGACCGGAGCGGCATCGATCCCGCTCAGAATGCGCGCTCCGCTCCTCGGCGGGAATACCACCGATGCCAGGCGCAAGGTCTCACGAAAGACGGCAGACGCCGCGGCGAGCCGTTTGGTGTGGGAGGCGACCTCAACCGGCAACGCGACGATCCTTGCGGCGTGCATCGCCCGCGCGTCTTTGGCAAGCCTGCCCAGCGCCTCGCGGCCGCCGCCGATGACAAAGGCATCGCCGGGATTGACGATGGCGATCGCTGCGCCATGACGCTCGCAAAGGCGACCGACTTCCTCTCGCGAAAGACCGCGGACGAAGATCAGCCCGTCACCGGCGTGCGTGGCCGCATCCATGGCTTCCGCCCGGCGCGCCGCAAGGTCGAGCGTAACGGACGCATCGAGCAGGCCGCCCGCGCCCCAGGCTGCGAGCTCACCGATGCTGTAGCCGGCAAAGATGGCGCCGCGAGGCATCGCATTTCCCAGCGCGGCCGCGGCGGCCAGCGCCTGCAAGGTGCACAGAATCTGGCCGGCCCGGTTGTGATGCAGAGCCTCGATGGGTTCGCTGCGTACGAAATCGCGTGGATCCCTGCCGCCCAGCAGGGTTGTCGCATGCGCAAACAAGTCCGCGGCTTCCGGTGCGTTGCCCGTGAGGGCGAACATGTCCCGATGCTGTCTGCCTTGTCCCGAGCACAGGATCGCAAGTGTCATGGTCGCGGCCTAATGGGGAAAGAGCACTGCGATCGCAATTGCAAGGGTCACGACGCTGAATCCGGTGCTGGCGATGACCATCGACCCCACCGTCGCGGAATCCAGCTTGTAGTTGACCGCAAACAGAATGCCGAAAAAGCCCGACGGCAATGCCGCAAGCAGAATTGCCGTTTTCGCAACGTCAGGACCGAGGTGAAAGACGTAGACGATCGCGACGGCCAGCAACGGACGCAAGATGTCCGCAGCTCCCGTTGCGGCAACGACACGCCAATCGAGCCGGAGCGATTGGGCCGACAGAACGAGACCGGTCAGGAATAGGGCAACGCCTGCGGCCGCGTTTCCGATCAGGACGAGGCAGGCATGAACAAGCGGATCGAGATTCAGATCAGACAGTGAAAGCATGACGCCGAGCGCGGGCGCCCACACCACCGGCTTGGCGAACGCGCGCCGGACTGCCGTCAGAACCGGCGGCGTCGGCGTGTCGGCGCCGCGGCTCTTGCTGGCGCTCATCTCGGCGATCACGAGGGTCAGAGGGCTGACGAGGATAGAGCCGGTTGCCAGCGCGACGGCGACCGGGACGACTCCGGCCGGCCCCAGCACGGTCGACAGGATCGGCAGACCGACGCCGGCAAGATTCGGGAAACCGACCGTCAGAGCCTGCACCGCTGCATCGGACCTCGTCACCGCAAAGAAGCTGCGCTCGAACCAGTACCAGGCGAGATAGATGATCAGCATCGTCAGGCCGAACACCAGGAAGACCGGGACCTGGTCGGTGATCCGGTCGCGCGGGGCCGATGCGGTCGCAGCGAACAGCGAGGCCGGCAAGGCGAAATCCATCACGAGCGCATTGAGACCTTCGACGTGATCGTTGTCGACGATGCGGGCCTTGCCTGCAACGAACCCGAGCAGCAGGACGAAGAAGACCGGCACCAGCGCCATTAATATGACGTTCGACGTCATGAGCCGGGCCTCTCATGGGCGTCGACGAACAGCGTCATCGCAAGCAGGTCGGCCGATCCGCCCGGGCTGAGACGCCGGGCGACGAAGCTTTCATGGACCGATTGCGCGCGCGCACGCCAGCCGGCCGCACACACCCCGCCGGCGTCGATGAAGTGACGCGCGGCGCGATGGGCAAAGCGAAGGCCGTCGAGCCCGCCGCGATGCAGGAGATTTGTGTCCTCAACGGACGCGATCAGGGCAAAGCACGCCTCGACCCGGGCGGCTTCCGCTTCCGCGGGCACGGCCGGCGTCGTCCTGCGCAAGGCAGGCAGGCCGATCCGGTAGACGCTGGGAAACCCGGTCGCGGCCTCGAGACGGGCGCCGCCCGCGTGATAGCGGCGGCGCGCGGTGCTGCCATGGCTGTGCAGCAGCACCGGACCGTCGAGTATGCTGCCGCCCCAGACGCGTGCCACGACATCGCCGAGCGGCAGCCCGGGATCGGCGAGCCCGCCGGCCCTCGCACCCGCCGCCGCGCACAACAGCCCGAGCCCGAAGATCGCGCCGCGATGGGTGTTGATGCCGGAGGTCGCCGCGAGCATCGCACGTTCGGCCTCCAGGCCGATGATCCTCAGCCGTCCCATGCCGCAACCAAGCGCGCCCGCGTCGGCGAGCCGTTGAAAGTAAGGCCTGATGGCCGCAGCGCTGCGGCGAAACATGCCGGCATCCATGTCGTCGTGACTGCCATTGTCGACATGGCTCACGAGCCCCGGCTTCGGCCAGGTTTCCAGCTCCATGACGAGGCAATCGGCGGCGACGTCGCCGATGGCTGCGGTATCGGCGACCCTTCGCGTCCGGTACGAAACGAGCGGTTCAGCCCCGCGTGCGGCCGCGGTGATCATGATCCCGTCGCTCCCGAAATGAATCGATCCCTGTCGAGCACGGCCACGCTGCCGATGGTCTTGACCAGGAGCTCGCTCGCACCGCCGTGGAATTCGCGCCAGTTCACCGCCGCACCATCCGCGCGCATCAGCTCGCCATCGAGCCGCATCGGCGCTGCGGTTTCGATCGCGGCCACATCGGCCGCGAGATCATCCAGATCCGTTTCGCGGTGGAATTCGAGCAGGACGTCGAGATCGGAGCGGTCGGTCACGTAATCGAGCCCGGTCAGCGACTGCCAGGCGAGGCTGCCGAATATCCGCACATCCACCGCATGCCGGAGTGCAAGCTCGTCGAGTCGATCGAGCGTCAGCCTCCAGTGACGCGGCGCCGAGGCACGCACCTCCCGCAGCGAGGGCGGTCTCGCAACCGAAACGACATGGCCGACATCAGCGAGAAGGGAGAGCCGCTTCTTGCCGGCAGAGGGCGGCAGCGGCAGGCCCAAAGCGAGGCCGGTCGCCTCGCCTGGCAGCGCGCGCCGCCTGATCGTCGGCCATCCCATGACGGGCCAACACCCGACCAGGGGATCGGCGGCGAGATCGCCGCGCATCTCGAGCAGCGCGCGCCAGCCCTCCGGGCTGACAAAGACGAGGTCGTGGCGGCCGGGCGGCCGCTCACCGGGTTTGCAGGGCCAGGTCACGAACCCGCTCCGCGATATCGGCAGCCTTGATCCGGCCACCACGTTCCCTGCCGAGCGCATCCCGCCGGTCCTGCACGGCGGGCATGTCAGCCATTAGCGCCGCCATCTGGTCGGCGAGCGAGGCGTCATTGCGCCATGTCATGTGAACGGCGCCCATCCGCGCGAGGTTCGACAAGCCCGGCGCGAACACCGGCGTCGATTTCGCCTTCTCCTGGAGTGCCTCGACCGACAGCTTGGTGACCTTCGCCATCGACGGCAGATCCATCACCGCGGGATCGGCGCCGGGTAATCCGACCAGCACGCGGGTTGCAAGGCCCGTCGCAAGCAGGGCACCGGCGGCGGAATGGCCGTACAGCAGACCGATGGTCGGACGGCCATTCATGTCCGCGTAGATCAGCGCCTTCGCCAGATGCGCCAGGAATTCGTTCAGCCCGAGCAGTTCGTCACGCTTGCTCATGCGCTGGCTGTCGCTGTCGACGAGGACCAGGATCGGCCCGCTGCCGCGGCCGATCGAGTCCAGCACATGTCCGGAGAGCCTGATCGCTTCGTCGACGCCGAGCGCGGTCCGATCGGCAACGCCGATGACGAGAATTCTGCCATGGGATCGCAGCGTCGCCGATCCGGCAATGATGCCCTTGTCGTTGCTGACCTCATGGCCGTCCGGAAACAGCGAGGCGAGAATGTCATCGAGCGTCACGGCTGGTCTCCCCGATCCTGTTGGCGAGCGCAATGAACTGGTCGGCGGGCAGCTCCGGAACGGTGTCCGCATGCGCGATGCCCTCCGCCGTCCAGATGTCGACGGCATCCGCGCAGGCGCCGAAGCGGCGTAACCTGCCGGCAAGCCGCTCCTGCTCGGCCTTCAGCCTGTCGAGGCTGAAAGGGCCGACCAGGCCGAGCAAATCGCGCGCGGCCTCGCGAAAATCCTGCACGGTGTCGTCGGCGAAGACGTCGGCGGCGCCGAGGAGCCGGCGGTGCTTGCCGCCCATGGTGCGCCAGATCAGGGCGCGATCGCGGGAATCGAACTCCTCGACGCCGCGGTTGGTCTCGATGACCTCGGGGCCCGAT
>NZ_JBFULT010000357.1:0-7856 GCF_054049755.1 Bradyrhizobium sp. P5_C11_2 | reverse complement strand
ATGCGGCTCTGGGCTCGATCGGTTGCCAGATGCTGATCTTGCGCGTCTCCGGCATCAGGAAGACAGCGAGCACGAAGCACACCGCGGGGACCACGATCGGGTAGATCAGTGCGTAGCCGATGCTGCCGGTCGCGGCGAATGCCGCCGAGGTGATGAACGGCACCAATCCGCCACCCCAACCGTTGCCGATGTGGTACGGCACGGAGACCGACGTGTACCTGATCCTGGCGGGGAAGAATTCCGCCAGAAACGCGCCGACCGGCCCGTACACCATCCCGACATAGCAAACGAGGATGAAGATGATGAAGATCGCGATCGGATAGTTGATGTTTCCGGGCTGCGTGACCGATCCCAGCCACAGATACAGCGGATAGTAGGTGATCGCGGCGAGCAGCATACCTCCGAGGATCACCGGCTTGCGGCCGATGTGATCTGACAGCCAGCCAAAGAAGATCAGGCTCGGCGTTGCAA
Source organism: Bradyrhizobium sp. P5_C11_2 (assembly GCF_054049755.1). Classification (NCBI taxonomy): domain Bacteria; kingdom Pseudomonadati; phylum Pseudomonadota; class Alphaproteobacteria; order Hyphomicrobiales; family Nitrobacteraceae; genus Bradyrhizobium; species Bradyrhizobium sp. P5_C11_2. The sequence continues at coordinate 7,385 of NZ_JBFULT010000357.1, read as the reverse complement.
TGAGCAGCGCGGCTCCCACGATGTAGGCCGAGGTCACCGGGTCCACCTTGGAGACCTGCTGCAGAAAGTACAGCGCCCAGAATTGACCACTGTACCAGACCACGCCCTGTCCGATCAGGACCACGATGGCGATCCCGATGTATTTGATGTTCGAACTGAGGAAGGCCTCCTTCCACGGATTCCTCGTCATCTGTCCGCGGGCCTTGATCTCCTGGAAGATCGGCGTCTCCTGGAGCTGGAGGCGGATATAGATCGCGATGGCCACCAGCAGGAAGGACAGCAGGAACGGAACGCGCCACGCCCATTCGTCGAAGGCCTGATTGCCGGCATAGGTTCGGGTCAGAACGATGACTGCGAGCGACACCACGATCCCGAGAGTCGGAGAGGTCTGTAGCCAGCCGGTGTAGTAGCCGCGCTTGTCGTCAGGCACATGCTCGGCAACATAGGTGATGGCGCCACCATATTCGCCGCCGAGGCACAGCCCCTGGATCATGCGCAAGCCGAAGAGAAGGAACGCAGCCGCCAGCCCGATCGACTGGTAGGTTGGGATCAATCCGATCGCTCCCGTGCCCAGTCCCATTCCGCTGAGCGTGATGAGAAACGTATATTTGCGGCCGACCCGGTCACCCATCCATCCGAACAGGAATGCCCCCAGCGGACGGATCAGAAATCCTGCCGTGAACAGCGCGATCGTGCTGAGCAGGGCGGCGACGGGGTGGGACTGCTCAAAGAACTTGACCGATAGAACTGCGGCCAGGYTGCCAAAGATATAGAAATCATACCATTCGATGATGTTTCCTACCGACGCAGCGATGATCACGCGGCGAAAATCGCTCGGTACCTGCATGTGCGCCTCCTATGGCTTCAAAACGTCTCCTCGCTTGCTTCAGCGGTCGATCTTCTCGCGGAGAGCGTGATGCGCGGCGTTGCAGGCGCCGATTCAAAGAGTTGCGTCGGCAACGTCCGACCTCAGGCGCGTCTTGCGCCACCTGAGACGAGCTCCGGCGGCCTTAGAACCGCGAGCCACCACTGCCTGCCCGTCTGTCGGGGAGGCGGGGAACCGTAGTGTAATCCCACCACGGGCTGGCAACTTATGAGACTTTCGGCTCAATCGATCTGACATGCGGCGTTTTGCGAAAGAGATCGCAAGGGCTCGAATTGTCCGCGACTTCTGGTGAGCAGCGAACGGAAAGACATCTCAGGCGTTGTGAGGGATCCAGAAAAGGGAGCCCACCATGCAGAACATCGCAGAGCATATGGAAGTCATCGGCGCCGACGGCGTCCACATCGGCACCGTCGACAAGGTCGAGGGCCATCGGATCAAGCTGACCAAGAAGGACAGCGGCGAGGGCAGCCACAGGGGCCATCATCACTTCATCGACAAGGGCCTCGTCGCCGACGTCGAAGGCAACAAGGTCCGGCTCTCGGCCAAGGCGGCGGTGGCCGTGACGATGGAAGAGGAAAAGTAGCGCCCGCCGCCGCTCGTTCCTGATCCGTACCGCTATCCGCCCGCCCGCACGTTCCGGTAGCCTCCGCGTCCGTCGCGTATCGCAAGGTGCAGGGAATGGCGGAGCCGGGGCGGCCAGTACGGTCGCAGGGGATCGCGGGGACTTGGCCTGTGGGCCGACCCGCGTCCGCTGGTGGGTTTGTGCCGGCGAGCTTTGGCGTTTGGCCGGCAATCGTCGAGACATTGCGCGGATGGGCCAAGGCGGAAGCCGGCGCCGGGCGGCTGTTGCCGTGGGTCCCTGTCGCCTTCGGCGGTGGTATCGCGCTCTACTTTGCTGCCGATCACGAGCCGGTGCTTTGGGTCGTCGCTGCGACCGCGGTCGGGCTCACGCTCGCGGCCGTGCTGTTGCGGCGAAGCCGGATGTTCGCGCCGGCCATCATGATTGCGGCGGTCGCGGCCGGCCTTGCGATCGCGACCTGGAAGACCGCGCGCATCGCCCACGTCGTGCTGGCCAAGCCGCTCTATTCCGTGTCGCTGTCGGGCTTCGTCGAGACCCGCGACATCCGCGAGCGCACCGACCGCTTCGTGCTGCGCGTGACCGCGATGGAGGCGCAGCGCAGCGACGTCAAGCTGGAGCGCGTGCGGCTGTCGGTGCGCAAGGGCACGGCGCCCGAGGTCGGCAGCTTCGTGCAGTTGAAGGCGCGGCTGATGCCGCCGCTGTCGCCGGTGCGTCCCGGCAGCTACGATTTCTCCCGCGACATGTTCTTCCAGGGCATCGGCGCCTCCGGCTTCGTGATGGGTGCGATCACGGCGTCGGTGCCGCCGGATGCCGGCGGCTTGCGGCTGCGCTATTCCGCCGTCATGCAGGGCCTGCGCGATGCGATCGACGCACGCATCCGCACGATCCTTGATGGCGACAACCGCGCGATCGCGACCGCGCTGCTGACCGGGCGGCGCGATGCGATCACCACGCCCGTCAACGACGCGATGTTCATCTCGGGGCTCGGCCACGTGCTCTCGATCTCCGGCTATCACATGGCGGTGGTCGCCGGCGTCGTCTTCTTCGCGGTGCGGGCGCTGCTCGCCCTGATCCCGGGACTGGCGGTCGGCTTCGCCATCAAGAAATGGTCGGCGGCTGCGGCGCTGGTCGCGGCCGCGTTCTATCTGCTGCTCTCGGGCGCGGAGGTTGCCACGCAACGATCGTTCTTCATGACGGCGGTGGTTTTGATCGCGGTCATGGTCGATCGCCGCGCCATCACCTTCCGCACGCTGGCCGTGGCCGCGCTGATCGTGCTGGCGGTCGCACCCGAAGCGCTGGTGCATCCGAGCTTCCAGATGTCGTTTGCGGCAACGCTCGGGCTGGTCGCGCTGGTGCAGATCGGCATGCCGAACCTGTTCGCCTCGCCCGATCATTCCGCGACCGCGCGGATCGCGATGTGGGGCGGCCGCGAGATCGCGATGTTGTTCCTGGCCTCGCTGATCGCGGGGCTTGCGACCACGCCCTATGCCGCCTTCCACTTCCACCGCGTCACGCCGTTCGGCGTGCTCGCCAATCTGGGCGCCATGCCGGTGGTCTCGGCGCTGGTGATGCCGGCGGGGTTGCTGGGCTTGCTCGCGGCGCCGTTCGGGCTCGACAGCGTGTTCTGGTGGCTGATGGGGGTCGGCATCGACTGGATGGTCGCGGTCTCGCGCTGGGTGGCCGCGCTGCCCGGCGCGGTCGGCCGCATCAGCGCCTTCGGCATTGCGCCGCTGATCGCGGCGAGCCTCGGCATCATCCTGATGGGTCTGTTGCGCACGCCGTTGCGCTGGTCCGGCGCGCTGGTGCTGCTGGCCGCGATCGTCTGGGGGCCGTCGGTCCGGCAGCCCGATATTCTGATTGCCGGTGACGGCCAGAGCGTCGCCGTGCGCGGCAGGGACGGGCGCCTCCACCTGATCAGGGCCGGCAAGGACAGCTTCCTGCTCAAGGAGTGGCTCGCCGCCGATGCCGATCCCCGCGACGCCGGCAGCACTTCGTTCGGTGATGGCGTGTCGTGCGACGAGCTGGGCTGCGTGACGCCGCTCGCCGACGGGCGCCTGGTTGCGCTGGCGCTGCGCGTCGACGCGCTGGCGGATGATTGCAGCCGCGCCGCGCTGGTGGTGACGGCGCGGCCCGCCTCGCCGGATTGCGCCGCGATGGTGGTCGATCGGCAGCGTCTGGCGCGGCAGGGCGCGCTGGCGCTGACCCAGCGCGGCGATGGATTTGCGGTTCAGGCGGTACGGGCGAGAGGCACCAACCGCCCATGGTCGCCGGCCGCGGCCGGCGAGGGGGATTTCGACGGCAGCCTTGCGCCGAAGACGGCCGCGCCCCGCAGCAAGGACGCAACGCCGTCGGAGGCCGACTTGCAGGCCGAGGACTGAGCTGAACGCCTACAGATACCAGGCCAGCATGGCGTTGAGACCTGCGTGCCCGATCACCGGCAGGACCACCATCCGGCTCAATCCGGCTGCGCGCGCCTCCGCGGCCGCGATCGAGCCGTCCTGCGCGAGATCGTCGTTGAGCGCGGGCATGCCGGTGGCCCAGGCCCCGCCGATGCTGCCGTCGCCCCTGGCGATCGATGTCGTCGCATAGAGCGCGGCGAGGTCGGTCTGCGCGCTGCAATCGCCGGCGCGAAACACCAGCGCCGTACGGGCCTCGTTCGGGACCCAGATCTCGAAGCGCCGCGCAATCGGGGTGGCCTGCGCGGACAGGAATGTCAGGACCCAGGTCTGGTCGGTGCCGGTCCGGTAGGGCACGCCGACGCCGAGATTGATCCCGACCTTGGCGGCGTCCTCCCAGCGCAGAAAACTCTTGGCGTCGTGCAACTCCTTGATGATCAGTGGCAGGCCGGCTTTCCAGGTGCGTCCGGGCAGGCCGAAGCCGCGCGGAAATCTGGTGTGGCGCGAGTTGAACTCGAACATGTCGGCGGTGCCGTAATAGCCGTCGACCAGCCCCATCTCGTACGAGACCGCGGCGTCGTTGTGCCAGAGCTCGATCGCGCCGACATGCGCCTCGTCGTCGCCGCAGAACAGCACCATGACCGCTTGCAAAAATTCGCCGGCAAACACCGGCACCGCCACGCCGCAGGTCAGGCCGGCCGCGACGGCCTGATCGGTGCGCTTGAAATAGGAATTGGCGAATTTGGTGARGATCACGGGATGACCGCTCGCCCAGGCCTTGCCGGGCAGGCCCTCGTCATATCCGAAGCRCAAATCCTCGCTCACGGCCTTGAATGCGGACAGGCCTTCGCTGTAGAGGCCGCCGCCGAATTCCAGCCGCATCCGCGTCCGGTCGGGCACCCAGAGTTCAACGACGCGAATGAAGGTTTTCATCGAACGTGTCCGCCGCCTCAAGCCGCAACAGCATCGGCCATTTGCTTGCGGAACGGACGTTCAAAATTCAGGCAGGGCAGCGCAAACTTCGTGCGGCGGGCTGGCGGTCGATCCGGTCGGATTTCGCTCGATGCAAACCACCCCCATCTCGCCGGCCGCGGCCGGCGATGGCGGTTTCGATCCTGGCGCTTGATCTGTCGGCCAGGAGACAGCCGCGTCAGCCGATCGGCAGGCGCGTGATGGTCGGCCGATTGTCGGCGACGACCTGCGGCTTGTGCTCGCCAAGCGGCTGTGTCACCGGCAGTTGCAGCACGGTTGCGCGCTGGCCTTCGACGAGCTGCGTCACCAGCACGTATTTGCCGTCGGGAAACTCGATCGCGTCATGATGGCGGTCGGGGATGTGCGGATCGATCTTGCCGAACTTGCCGACGCGCGAGTTGATGGTGCGGGTCCAGATCCAGCGATTGTCGTAGCGGACGTTGTCGGCGAAGGCGAGCTCCGTTCCCGGCAGCAGGCAGACCGCGACGGAGAGATCGGCTTCGGAGGCGAAGCCGCGCGTCGAGGTGCCGCGGAAGGTTGTCGTGACGATCGTCTCGCCGACTTCGGCCGGGCGCGTCGCGACGGCATGCAGGCTGTAGTCACACATCGGGTGCTCCTCGTTCAAGGATAGCGACCCGCGCCTCTTTCAGAGGCACAGGCCTCGATCAGAGTGGAAGCATGTTAGCGTGTTCTTGGTTGTAGGCAAATCTGCGGCTTGGGTCCGCAGCCCGCGATCACATTATCTTTTCCGAATCGAGCAGGAACAAAGTCCGCTTTCGTGCATTACGCCGGACACAAAGGTCAGCGTCCGGCCGGTGCCGACCATCCCGAATATTGCCAGCTCGGTTGCGACGTCTGCTCGACGGCGTTGCGGGCATTGCGCAATTGCGCGCTGACCGCGGTCTCCTTGTTGTGGGCATGGCGGTGCGGCTGTGCGGCGAAGGCCTGCGGCGCGGTGCCGGCGATCAACGCAGTTGCGAGCACACTCAAAACGATCTTGCGCATGGTTGTCTCCTCGGTCTCTCAAGGCCGCGAAGCCAAGCGCTTCGTGCGGCGTGCCGAGGATCTAGCGCCGGAGAGGTGGCCGGATAATCTGTGCAAAACCAGAAAGACTATCCAGCCGGAGCGGACAATCCGTCCGCTCCCAATCCGTCCGCTCCAATGGGTATCGAATGACCGCCGGATCAGCTCAGTACTTGCGGTACAGCCCGATCAGCTTGCCCTGGATCTTGACCCGGTTCGGCGGCAGGATGCGGACCTCATAGGCGGCATTGGCGGGCTCGAGCGCGATCGAGGCGCCACGACGGCGGAAGCGCTTCAGCGTGGCTTCCTCGTCGTCGATCAGGGCCACGACGATGTCGCCGGTATCGGCGGTCTCATTGCGCTGGATCAGCGCCATGTCGCCGTCGAGGATGCCGGCCTCGACCATCGAATCGCCGCGCACTTCCAGCGCATAGTGCTCGCCCGAGCCGAGCATGTCCGGCGGTACGCTGATGGTGTGGCTGCGGGTCTGCAACGCCTCGATCGGCGTGCCGGCCGCGATGCGGCCCATCACCGGCACCGCCACGGGGCGCTCGCCGTCGTCCGCAGGCGCGTTGGAGCGCACCTTGCCGAGATTGCCTTCGATGACGCTCGGCGTGAAGCCGCGCCGGCTTCCGGCGGCCGCCTGGAGCTCGGGCAGCTTGATCACCTCGATGGCGCGGGCGCGGTTGGGCAGGCGCCGGATGAAGCCGCGCTCCTCGAGTGCGGTGATCAGGCGATGGATGCCTGATTTCGAGCGCAGATCGAGCGCGTCCTTCATCTCGTCGAAGGAGGGCGGCACGCCGCTTTCCTTCAGACGCTCGCTGATGAACCGCAGAAGCTCGTATTGTTTGCGCGTTAACATCTCGACCAAATCCCCCGGTTGATGTCGTTCGATTCCGAGACGGTGAATTCAGCGGCGAGCCGCCAGATGCTCGAAACAAATCATGAACGGACACTATATGTTCGATATGTGTTCCGCAACTGCTTAATTTACCGTGAACGCGACAAAGTTCGCCGAACGCGTGTGATCGACGCGTTCAGGCCGGCAGCAGCAGCACCTCGCATGGCGTGCCTGCAGCAGCCTTCGGCGCCAACGGCGCGCGCACGAGAAGTGCCTGTGCCGCAGCAAGATTCGCAAGCAGCGAGGAATCCTGATGATTGACGGGAAGGGCGACGAGCGTGCCGTCCTCACGCCGCTCCAGACGCGCGCGGAGATAGTCTTCGCGCACGTCGTTGGGCCCGACGTCGCGGCCGAGCACCGCGCGCTCGCGGCGGTGATGAATCATCTCGCGGCCCGACAGCGCGCGAATCAGCGGCACCATGAACAGGAAGGCGCACACATAGGACGACACCGGATTGCCGGGCAGGCCGATCACGCGCATCGCGCCGAGCCGTCCGTTCATCATCGGCTTGCCCGGCCGCATCGCGATCTTCCAGAACGCCATCGAGATGCCTTCGGCATTGAGCGCCGGCTGGACCAGGTCGTGATCGCCGACCGAGGCGCCGCCGGTCGTGATCAGGATGTCGG
>NZ_JBFULT010000356.1:0-7863 GCF_054049755.1 Bradyrhizobium sp. P5_C11_2 | reverse complement strand
CGCCAGGACCCATTACCACCGGCCTTTGGTTTGCGAAGGCTGGTGGTGAATAGCTCGGCGCCGTAACTGCTCCCTGGGGTAATGGGTCCTGGCGTTCGCCAGGACGACATCGCGTGTGTGGCGGCCTTCGAACCACTCCGGCAACCCGCTACTTMGTCAGCAGCGCATAGGCGCCGGTCCAGCCTTCCGGCGGCGGGTTGAGCTGGAAATCCTTGATCCTCGCCTCGTAGAGCTTGAACAGCTTTTCCAGCGTGTCGGCGTCTTCGCTGCGGCGGCCGCGCTCGATCGCGTTGAGGGCGCCCTGCCAGTCGCGGCCGCGGTAGCAGGCGAGCATCTCGATGGTGAGGTTGCGCAGGCGCTGGAAGGCGCCCGAACGCATCACGTCGTCGCGGCCGGCGATGGCGTAGATCACCTCCGGCTCGGTCTTGCCCTTGACCATGATGAAGTCGAGCTCGAGGATCGCGAACTTGTCCTTGGCGGCGAGCGCGGTCCTGGAGCCGACGATGATCGGAAAGCCGTATTCCTTGGACTGCCCTTCCAGGCGCGAGGCCAGGTTGACGCTGTCGCCCAGCACCGAATAGTTCTTCTTCAGATCGGAGCCCATGTTGCCGACCACGCCGATGCCGGTGTTGAGGCCGATGCCGACATTGAGCGGGATGTAGACGTGGCCGCCGTCGGCGGCTTCCTGCTCGCGCTCCTTGTTGACCGCGTCGATCTGCTCGAGCATCTGGATCGCGGCCTCGCAGGCGTTGAGCTCGTGCTCGGCATCGTCGAGCGGCGCGTTCCAGAACGCCATGATGGCGTCGCCCATGTATTTGTCGATATAGCCCTTCTGCTCGATGATCACGTCGGTTAGCGGCGTCAGGAAGCGGTTCATCAGCGCGATGAGCCCTTGCGGATCGTGCTTGTAGGTCTCCGAGATCGTGGTGAAGCCGCGCACGTCGGAGAACATGATCGTCATCTGGCGCTCCTCGCCGCCGAGCACGAGCTTTTCCGGCGACTGCGCGAGCTGCTCGACCAGAACCGGCGACATGTATTGCGCGAACATGCCGCGGATCTGCACACGTTGCCGCTGCTCGCGCACGAAGCTGGCGAAAATCAGCGTCAAATAGACCGCCGTGGTCGACAGCAGCGGATAGGTGAAGTCGATCAGATAGCGGTGCTGCGCATAGAAGAACCAGGAGACGCCGACCAGGATCGCGGCGAACATCGCGCCCGCCAGCACCAGGCGCACGGGGCCGAGATTCGGCGTGAAGATGATGACGAGAAGGCCGATGACGAGTGCTGCCAGCAGCTCGACGCCGAACGCATAGTTCGGCTGTGAGATCACCGCCCCGCTCAGCACGCTTTCGAGCACCTGGGCATGAATCTCGACCCCCGGCATGGTCGACGACACCGGCGTGGTCTTGATGTCGTTGAGCCCCACCGCGGAGGTGCCGACCAGCACCAGCTTGCCGGCGATTTTTGCAGGCGGCACGGCGTTGTCGAGCACGTCGGCTGCCGAGACATAGATCGAGTGATCCTGGCGGGCGTAATGCACCCAGAGCTGGCCGTTTCTGTCGGTCGGGATCTCGACGCCCTTGAGGCGCACGCCCCGCACGCCGGTCTTGTCGGTCCTGATCAGCAGCGTCGGCGTGCCGGTGACGACCCGCAGGATTTCGAGGCTGAGCGAGGGCATGATGTTGCCCTGGGCGCGCATCACCATCGGCACGCGGCGGATCAGGCCGTCGCGCTCGGTCTTGATCGTGAACAGGCCGCGGCCTGCGGCGACCTTCTCGATCTCGGGCACGTTGCGCAGCAGCCCGGGGAATTCGAACAGGAAGCGTTCGGCATCCGCTTCGCCGACCGTCGCCACGCCGGTGAAGGGCAGCGTCTTGTCGATCTCGGACGACACGGCCGGCTGCCCGGTCTCGCCCAGCACCACGTGCGAGCGCTTGATTGCTTCGGCGAGGATCTGGTCGTTGCTCGGCAGCTCGCGCAGCTTGGCGCGGGTGGCGTCGTCCAGATAGCGCATCTGGCTCGCGACCAGATCCGGATTGAGCCGGTCGGCCTCCGAAAACACCACGTCGAAACCGATCGCGACCGCGCCGTTGGCGGTGAGATTGAGGATCAAATCGGCAATCCGCGTGCGCGGCCATGGCCACTGGCCGAGCTTGGCGAGGCTCTTGTCGTCGATATCGACGATGGTGACCGGCCGCGCTGTCTTGTGGCGCGGATCGATCAGCTGAAACATGTCGAAGGTGCGCAGCCGCAATTCCTGGATCGGCGGCGGATCCCAGATGCGGAAGCCGGCGAACAGGACCAGCAGCGCAAGGCACATCAGCCGCGCAAGGCCGAACTTCCGCGTGAACCACCGCCGCAGGATCTTGAGACGCTTCATGCTGGTCGGATATCCTAGCTGCCTCGCGCCATGCGCACCGATCATGGAGCGCCCGCGCCCGATTGGCTATTCCTGACTGTGCAGGATTATGGATTTTTTGCCGCGGTCAAGGCGGAATGACGCACGGTTTTCGGGGAGGCGCAGCCGCTAGGTGACGTGAAGGATGAAATCGTTCGCCTGGAGGTTGACGCCCTTCACGAGGATGGTGTCGGCCGCATCGATCGTGATCAGGGTGTCAGTCCCTGACGCGGCCACATGTTGAGCCATCCAGGCGGAAGTGTTGGAGGCGTTCAGGAACGACAAGTCGATGTGGTCTGTGCCCGACGTGAAGTTCACGATCGTGTCGTGGTTGGAATTGGCCGCGAACACGAACTGGTCCTGATAGCCGGTCGTCCCGAAGAACACGTCCTTGCCGGTCGTGCCGATGAGACTCGCCGCACCCTCAGACAGGTTGAAGATCAGGTTGATCGTGTCGCTGGCGCCGTGCGCATCGGTGACGGAGACCGCAACCTTGTCCGTGGCGGGCCCGCCGTTCGCCTCGGTGTAGGTCAGCGCCTGGAGCGCCGAATTGACGATGGCCAAGGAACCGGCCCCCGATGAGGGGTTCACGCTGCCCGAGACAGCGGTCGCTGCGACCGTGAAGGTGTCGTTGGTATCGGGATCGGCGACCGACAGGCCGTGGACGGTCACCTGATCGCCGGCCTGCGTGACGCTGATCTGGTCGTAATTGAGCACCGGCGCGTCGTTCGCACCGGTGATCGTCACCTTGACCTCGGCCGTGTCGGTCTTGTTATGACCGTCGTCGAGCGTGATGGTGGAGATGAGCTGCGCGGTCTGGCCCTCGCCGAGGAAATCCAGTGCGTTGTCGGCGATCGAATAGTTCCAGGTGATCGTGCCGTTGTTCGTGTTGCCGGCCTGCTGAAGGGTCAGGGCGTGTTCCAGAGCGGCGATCTGGTCCGGCGTCAGCGTCAAAGCCGTGGTGTGATCGAGCGCGGTGACCGACTGAGCGGTGATCGTCGCGGTCGGACGATCGGTCAGGTCGATATCGGTGAAATGGATCGTTCCGGTCCCGCCCGACGCCGGGTCGAGCGCGGAGGAACCGGTGGTGTTCGCAAGCTCGGAGAAGCTCGCGCTCTGCGAGGTCTCGGCTGCGGTGAAGGCCGGCGCGTCGTCCGCGGCATTGAGCGTGATCAGCGTGCCGCCATGAAGGTCGCTGCTGCTGGCGAAATGCGCGTTGCTGTAATCGGCACCGATGAGCTTCACCGTGATGGTGTGGCCGTAGGCGTCGCTCACGACGAGATTGCCGGTGACGGGGTCGTAGGTCGCCGAGGTGCCGCCATCATATGTGATGGTCGACAGGTCGAGCTTGTCGGTCGCGGCGAAGCCCGCGATCGACCCGCCGAAGCTTCCCGTATCGATCTGGAGCTCGGCGCCGCTGCCCGCGAACGTGATGGTCTGCGAGACCGTGGCGTTGACCTCGAGCGTCGCGTTGGCATCGATCGCGACCGAGCCGGAGCCGGACAGCTTGCCGAACAGCGTCAGGGTCCCGGTGTGGACCTCGATGCTGCCGGTATTGGTGATGGTGCCGGAGATCGACGCCGTGCCCCAGCTGTCGATGTCGTGGGAATTGGCGATGCTCAGGCTGGTGCCGGACACCGAGGCGCCGTTGAGGAGATCGATCTCGCCGGCGTTGCTGATCGAGGACAGATTGCCGAACACGCTGGTGCCGGCGACGGTCCAGGTGCCACCCAGCTCGTTGTTGAAGGTCGCGGTGGCGACCGAGATATTGCCGTTGATGTGGCCGGCATTGTTGATCGTGATGGCGCCGCCGGTCTCGACGATGGCGTAGGTCGCCGCGGAGGCGATCGCAGGTCCGATCGTTCCGGTGGCGCAATTGTCGATCACCGCGGAGCCGCCGGCCGTGTTCTCCTGGATATAGATCGCCGCATGGGCGCTGGGCGCCACGATCGAGCCGGTATTGGTGATGTGGGTCGAGCCGGTCGCGCCGGCCTCGTTCTGGGTGACGCTGATGCCGGCGAGGCTCGTGCTGGTGATACCACCATGATTGACGATGGTGATGTCGCCGGCGCCGTTGGCAAGGGCGGCCAGGCCGACCGTGCCGGTGGCGGCGCCATTGTTGGTGACACTGACATCGCCGCCGCCGTGATCGAACGCGCCGATCGCGGTGCCCGCGGCGGTGATCGACGACGTCGCGCCGGTCGTGACCGTGATGTCGCCGGCCGCGTAGGTGAACGCCTCGATGCCGTAGCCGGCATCGGCGATGATCGTCGCATCGCTCTCGACGATGACGTTGCCCGTCACCGCGCTCGAGAAGACGCCGGTGCCGCCCGGCTTGTAGCCGGCGATGATTCCGCCCGGTGTGGTTGCGTCGTTGTTCAGGGTCGAGCCGGAATGGATGGTGCCGTGCGCCTTCACCGAGATCGTGCTGCCCACGCCGCTCGCGATCGCGGCCGCATAGTTCACCGCCACGATGCCGGAGCTGCCCGACGTAATGCTGTCGCCGCTCGCGAGTGTGACGCTGATGTCGCCCGCATCGATGCTGTAGGCCCTGATGCCGTAGCTCGTCGCGCCCGAGATCGTGACGTTCGCGCCGAGCGCGATCGTCACATCGCCGGTGCCGCCGCTCAATGCCGAGGCGTTGATGCCGATACTCAGGGGGCCGGCGACGGAAATCGCGGTCCCGCCGGCGCTGGTCACCGTGACATCGCCATTGCCGTAATTATAGGCGTTGATGCCGTAACCGGCCGCAGCGGTGATGTTGGCATGGTTGTTGACGACGACCGTGCCGTTGACGCCGGTATTGGCGTTGGTGCCGGTGGTGGCACCGGTGTAGCCGGCTTCGATGCCGCCCGGCAGATTGCCGGCCAGGTTCAGGCTGCTGCCGGAATTGATCGTGCCGTAGGCGTTAATCGTGATGGTGCTGCCGGCCAGGTCGCTGAGAGACGTCGCACGGTTGACCGCGACGATCCCCGAGCTGCCCGAGGTGATGACGCTGCCGGCCTCGGTCGTGACGGTCTGGTCGCCGGCGCCATAGCTGCGCGACCGGATGCCGTAGATCGAGCCACCCGTGATGGTGCCGCCGGCGTCGATGGTGACGTCGCCGCCGCCTGCCGTGACCGCATCGATGCCGTATGCGCCGCCGACGGCGCCGCCGAGCTGGGTGATCGAGATGGCACCGTTGTTGGCGACGTTCAAATTCTCGACGAGCACACCGACCGAATTCGCGCCGGTGCCAGTCGCCTTGCCGGTGAGATTGTTGACCGTGATGTTGCCGGCGCCGGTCGCGCTGTCGCGCAGCCAGATGCCGTGGCCGTTCTGGCCCGTGATGTTGCCACTCGCCGTGAGCGAAATGCCGCCGGTGCCGTTCTGGGTGACGACGATGCCGTTGGCGGCGCCGGTCAGGGCACCGGTGGGCGTGAGAACGATGTCGGCGGGCGTGGCAAGCGTGCCGCCCGACGCGGTGAAGTCGAGCGCATCGCCGCTCGTTGTCGTGATGTCGGCCGCGCCCTTGATCGTGAACGTGCCGGCTTTCGTCGACTGGCCGGCGATGGTGCCGGTAAAGCTCTGGCCGACGACCTTGTCGAGCTGGAGCGTATCGGTGCCGCCGGCAAAGGTAATGGTCTGTGCGTTCGCCCCCGCAAGTTCGAGCGTCGCGCCGTTGTCGATCGTCACCGAGCCGCCGCCAGTGAGGCCGCCGGCGAGATTCAGCGTCCCGGCCTGCACCTCGATGGTGCCGTTGTTGGCGACCGCCGCCGAGACGATGTTCGCGCCGGAGACGCCGTAGAGATTTCCGGAATTGTTCAGGCTGCCGTCATTGACGGTGACATCCGACAGATAGAGTTTCGACGTGCCGTCGACCGTGATCGTCCCGCCGGTATTGGTGACGGTGACCGTCGTCAGCTTCAACGTGCCGCCGTTGATCGCCTTGATATTGGCGGTGTTGATGATCAGGTCGCCGGATATGTCGAGCTCGCCGCCGCTCGCCTGGATCAGATTGTGATTGGTGATGGTGTGGAGCACGGGGGGATCGATCGTCAGCGTACCGCTGGTGACGGTGATCGTGCCGTTGTTGGTGATGTCGCCATTGTTGATGGYGCTCGTACCGGTCGACTCCAGCGTGCCCGAAATCGTCACAGTGCCGCCGTTGATGGTCGCGCCAGCAAGATCGAGCGTCGAGCCGGACTCGACCGACACCGTGCCGCTGCCGCTATTGGTCACCGTGGTCGAGATCAGCTTCAGCGTGCCGCCATTGATCGCGGCCAGCGTGCCGGTGTTGGCGACGGCCTCGCCGTTGATGTCGAGCTCGGCGCCATTGGCCTGGATGATGCCGCCGTTCGTGATGGCGGCGGCGGGAGTCGTCGCCACCAGCGCCAGCAGGCCGCCGAGGGTCGACTCGAGCAGATAGCTGTTCGAGATATTGGCATCGGTGATCGTCGTGGCGCCGGAGGACGCCAGCGTGCCGACGATGGTGAGCGTGCCGCCGGTCAGGCTCGCACCTGCCAGCGTCAGCTTCTTGCTCGCGTCGACCTTGACGATGCCGCTATTGGTGATCGCGCTCCCCGCTACGGTCGCATCATCGAGCGTCAGCATTTTGCCGCTCTCGACCGTGACCGCGCCCTTGTTCAGCGTCGCATTGCCGTCGATCTTGCTGTCGCCGGTGACGTCGATCGTGCCGCCCGACGCGCCGTTGAAATTGTTGATGGTGCCGCCGGTGATCTCGGTGCCGGACAGCGTCAGCGTCTGGCCATCGTCGATTGTTACGGTGTGGCCGGTGTTGGTGAGAACGTCGTTGAGCAGCGTCGCCGCGCCGGCGATCTCCAGCGTGCCGTTGTTGGTGACCGGGCCGCCCTGGATCTTGGCGCCGTCCTTGAGCTTGACGGTGTTGTCGAGCTGGATGCTGGAATTGTCCGTGATCGTCGAGCCCGACACCGTGACGCCGTCCAGCGTCAGCTTGGCGTCGGCAATGACGGCGGCCGTGCTCAGCGTCGCGCCGCCGTCGATCTTGCTGGCGACGGTGACGTCGATCGTGCCGCTGCCATTGACAGCGCCGCCGCTGAGGGTGGCGTCGTCCAGGGTCAACGCGGCATTGGCATCGACGATGACGTTGCCGCTCGAATTGTCGACCGTCGAGCCCTGGCCGATCGCCAGCGCGCCGTTGGCGAGCACCTCGATGGTGCTCGCGTTCGTGATCGTCTCGCCGTCCAGCGCATTGCCGGTGCCGCTGACGTTGAAGATGGCATTGTTGGTCAGAACACCGCCGCTCAGGACCGCGTTGCCGGTCAGGTCGATCTCGCCATTGCCGGTCACCGTGCCGGCGCCGCTGATCGTGGCGCCGTTCACCGTCAACTTGCCCGTGGCATCGACAGTGATGTGGCCGGTGTTGGTGACGCCGGAGCCCTGGTCGATGGTCAGCCAACCATTTGCCAGCACCTTGATTGTCCCGCCGGACGTGTTGGCAGCGG
>NZ_JBFULT010000355.1:0-7909 GCF_054049755.1 Bradyrhizobium sp. P5_C11_2 | reverse complement strand
GCTGAGAGATCAGCGCGGAATTTTCTCTGCTTCGAGCATCTCGGCGGCGGTCGCCGTGAGCTGCTCGATCTGCGCGAGCAATGTTTCGAATTCTTCCTGGCTCAAATGTTCCAGCAGACGCCGATTGCGCTCCTGCGCGCCGGCAACGATCGCATCATGGGCGGCAAGGCCCGCAGGCGTCAGCGAGACCAGCACCTCGCGGCTGTCTTTTGGGTTCGCCGATTTCGCGATCAGCTTGCGCGACACGAGTTCCGCAAGCGCGCGGCTGATCTGGCCCTTGTCCTGGCCGACCGCTTCGGCGAGCCGCGCCACGCTCATCGGCGGCCGCCGGCCGAGCGAGGCGACGAGACCGAACTCGACCGAGGACAACCCGGCAAGACGCTTGTAGCGCAGGATCGCGCCGCGCTTGAGCAGATTGGCCAGCACCATCAACCGCGACGACAGCATCTCGGTGATCGGCGCCGGCGAGTGACTTTCGTCCGCATCGGACGACGCGCGCCCGTCCCTGCTCGATGTCTGGCTCATGATCCACCTCTGCCAAGAAAGCCGAGGCGTGCCAAGTGTTGGTAGCGCAACCTCCCCCAGCCGCATCGAAATGCGATTAAGAGGCACTTGGAAAGTCGTTGACATTGTCATCGATCGGCATTTGACTGGATCCAATCATCAAGAACGACCCGGCCCACGAGGCCTGGCGGCGGGAGGACCAGCATGAGCATCACTCAGCGGGATCGCGATCTCGGTACGGCCTATGCGATGAAGCCGGCACATACGCGCACCGAGCTCACCTCGGTCGTGCGCGGCACACCGATGGGCGAGCTGCTCCGCCGCTACTGGCATCCGGTCGGCCTCGCCGGTGACGCCACCGACACACCGAAGAAAGTGCGCGCGCTCGGCGAGGATCTCATCCTGTTCCGCGACAAGCACGGCCGCGTTGGCCTTTTGCACGCCCGCTGCTGCCACCGCGGCACCACGCTCTATTACGGCAAGGTCGAGGAGGATGGCATCCGCTGCTGCTATCACGGCTGGAAGTTCGACACCGAGGGTCACTGCCTGGAGCAGCCCTGCGAGCCCGACGGCGGCCAGTTCAAGGACAAGGTGCGCCAGCCCTGGTATCCGGTCGAAGAGCGCTACGGGTTGATCTTCGCCTATATGGGGCCGGCCGAGAAACGCCCCGTCCTGCCGGCTTACCAATGCCTGGAGACCATGGACGACGGCGAGTTCGTCGAAGCCGACGATTCCTCGATCGGCGGCGGCGGCCCTGCGATCATCCCCTGCAACTGGCTCCAGCATTTCGAGAACGTGGTCGATCCCTATCACGTGCCGGTGCTGCACGGCTCGTTCTCGGGGCCGCAATTCACCAACATGATGGCCTCGATGCCGGAGGTGACGTTCGACAGGACGCCGCGCGGGATCGCCGTGCGCTCGATCCGCAGGCAGGACGACGGCAAGGTATTCTACCGCGTCACCGAAGCCGCCCTGCCGACCTTGCGCGTGGTGCCGAACCCGCGTGTGGCGCAATTCGCCCGTGTCGAGTCGATCGGCTGGACGCTGCCGATCGACGACACCTCGTTCCGCATCTACGTCGCCGGCCGCGTCAAGAATGCCGGCGACATCGGCCGCATGCGCTCCAAGTTCAACGGAAAATTCTGGTGGGACATGACCGAGGAAGAGCACCAGCAATTCCCGGGCGATTACGAGGCCCAGGTCGGCCARGGCCCGACGACCATTCATTCCGAGGAGCATTTCGGCCAGAGCGACCGCGGCATCCTGATGATCCGGCGCATGCTGGGCGACCAGCTCGAGGCGATGGCCGCAGACCGCGACCCGATCGGCGTCTCGTTCGACGCAAGCGCAGCGCCGGTCGAATTCGAAGCGGGGAATTACATCCGCGACGCGTGAAGCAGCCAGCTCCAATCAGGGCTGGACCGACAACGATAACAAAGACTAATTGGGGGAAGCGATGGTCGATGTGACGTCACAAATGTCGGTGCAAACGACTGCTGCGGCAACGCCGTCGGCGCGGCGCTATTACGTGCTGGGCCTGCTCACCATCATCTACGCGCTGAATTTCCTCGACCGCACCATCTTCAACGTCCTGATCGAGCCGATCAAGAAGGAGTTTCAGCTCAGCGACACCATGATGGGCCTGCTCGCGGGCTTCGGCTTCGCGCTGTTCTATTCGCTGCTCGGCATCCCCATCGCGCGCGTCGCCGACCGGCTCAACCGGCGCAACATCGTGGCCGTGGCCCTGGCGTTCTGGAGCGCGATGACGGCGCTGTGCGGCATGGCCTCGAGCGTGACCTCGCTGGCGCTGGCCAGAATCGGCGTCGGCATCGGCGAATCCGCGGGCTCGCCAGCC
Organism: Bradyrhizobium sp. P5_C11_2; assembly: GCF_054049755.1. Lineage (NCBI taxonomy): Bacteria > Pseudomonadati > Pseudomonadota > Alphaproteobacteria > Hyphomicrobiales > Nitrobacteraceae > Bradyrhizobium > Bradyrhizobium sp. P5_C11_2. The sequence continues at coordinate 5,550 of NZ_JBFULT010000355.1, read as the reverse complement.
TCGCAGTCGATCGTCGCCGACCTCTTTGCCAAGAACGAGCGCCCGCGCGCGCTCGGCATCTACGCCATCGGCACCTATCTCGGCGTCTTCCTCGGCTATTTCGTCGGCGGCTACGTCAATCAGCACTATGGCTGGCGGATGGCGTTCTATGTCGCCGGCCTGCCCGGCATCCTGCTTGCCCTGGTGCTGTGGCTGACGATCTCCGAGCCGAAGCGCGGCGCGATGCAGGAGAGCTTCGTGCCCGAGCCGCTCGGGCCGACGCTGCGCTTCCTGGCCTCGCAGCGGAGCTTCATCATCGTGCTGATCGGCTTCTGCCTCACGACCTACACGAACTACGCCACCGCGGCCTGGATCCCGCCGTTCCTCGCGCGCGTGCACCATCTGTCGAGCGCCGAGATCGGCACCTATGCCGGCACCTTCAAGGGGCTGGCCGGCATGGCCGGCACCCTGCTCGGCGGCTTCGTGGTGGCGCAAGTGAGCCGCCGCGACGACCGGTGGAAGCTGTGGGCGCCCGCGATCACCTCTGGCCTCGCCGGCCCGGTGTTCGCGCTGTGCATGCTGACGCAGGATTTCGCGATGATGGTCGCGATGCTCGCGCTGACCTCGTTCCTGGTCGGCTTCCATCTCGGGCCGATCTTCGCGATCGCGCAGACCGTGGCAAAGCCCAGCATGCGGGCGCTGGCCTCCGCCCTGATCGCGCTGACCGCCACCTGCTTCGGCCAGGGCGTCGGCCCGCTCGCGGTGGGCATGGTCAACGACGCCCTGAAGGGCAGTTTTGGCACTGATGCCGTGCGCTACTCGCTGCTCTCGGCGGCGGTCACGACCACGCTGGGCGCCCTGCTGTTCGTCTGGGCCGCGCGGTCGATCCGGGACGATATCGGCCGGGCGGCCGCCTGAGGGCGGCGCCGCGCCGCAAGCCCGGCGAAACCAACCGGGCGCATTAATGAAACCATTTTGCGGAACCCGCGAAACCATCCGGAAACAGTCGGTCCTTAGAAGAAGAGCCATAGACGGCGGCAAAGCCCGTCGGGAGGCTCAGATGAACCACTCCATTCACTCTGCTGATCGTGCGACCCACCTGAAGATCGTGGTGGTGGCGCTGGTGGCCGGCATTGCGGTGGCCGGCTTCGGGATCGCGGCCCGCACCAATGCCGATTACAGCCAGACCGCCCAGTCGACCCATGTGATCAAGGCCGGCAAGCCGGTGGTGGTCACCAGCGCGGGCACGTCCGAGATTCGCTGACGGGCCCTGTTCCGGGCAGATCGATGGCCGCCTCCGGGCGGCCTTTTCGTTTTCCTGAGCAATACTTAGCCGAGACGCCCTGGCGAAGCGCAACGTCCTTGACTTCAACATGTCCCCCCTTTAAGTCCCCCCTCGTTCCGCGAGCGTTTACGCAGCACGCGGGAGTAGCTCAGTTGGTTAGAGCGCCGGCCTGTCACGCCGGAGGTCGCGGGTTCGAGCCCCGTCTCTCGCGCCATTTTGGCAATCCCTTCATAGCCTTAGCCCGAACTCTTCGACGCCCATTGCGGCGGCGGTCGATGACCTGCGTCCAGATGGAACCGCGGCGTAGTCAGCCTGCGCCCGAATCGTCTAGGCCTGCCAGGACTTAGAGAATCCCCTCACGCTTCTCGACTTTTCCAGGGATTCCCTGCCATTGGACAATCGAGGAGGCCAGACATGGCAAAGAAGGCAGCCGCTCCCGCCACCATCACCCTCAAACATCTCGCCGCGGATATCGCGGAAAGCCAGGACCTCTCGAAGAAGCATGCCGAGGCCGTCCTCACCGACATGGTCGATCTGATCGCAAGACACCTGAAGAAAGGCGACCGCGTCCGAATCGTGGGTCTCGGCATCCTCCAGGTCCGCAAGCGCGCCGCCCGCACCGGTCGCAATCCCGCCACTGGCGAGCCGATCCATATCAAGGCCAGCAAGAAGGTCTCGTTCCGCCCGGTCAAGGAGCTCAAGGAGGCGATCTAGAGCCATTTCCGTTCCGATTGCATCGGAACGGGGCTCTAGATTCTTGTTTGGACGCGTTTTCTTTATGCGAACCGGGATCCACTTCGCTCGAAAACGCTATGGCCGCTACGTTTCATTAAGCCTGATCCGACGTCGTTCCGGCCGCAACGCCGCCCGCTTTCTGGTATATCGCCTACTTCCCCTGACCCCGGCGGTTTGACCAGAAATGTCCTCCCTCACCTTCGCGCACAYCGTGACCGAGCGCTTCCTGCGCTACGTCACCATCGACACCCAGTCCGATCCGGAATCCCCGGCCTCGCCTTCGACCGAAAAGCAGAAAGACCTCGGCCGCGTGCTCGCCGCCGAGCTGAAAGCCATGGGCGTCGCGGACGCCCATCTCGACGATTACGGCTACGTCTATGGAACGATCCCGGCCAACACACCTAAGAAGGTGCCGGTGATCTGCTTCTGCTCGCACATGGACACCTCGCCCGACTTGACCGGCAAGAACGTCAAGCCACAGGTCGTGAAGAACTATCGCGGCGGCGACATCACCTTGCCGGGCGATACCAGCCAGGTGATCCGCTTCGCCGAGCACCCCGCGCTGAAGAACCAGATCGGCAACGACATCATCACCACCGACGGCACCACGCTGCTGGGCGCCGACAACAAGGCCGGCGTCGCCGAGATCATGGATGCCGCGCATTTCTTCATCAACAATCCCGACGTGAAGCACGGCACCATCAAGATCCTGTTCACGCCCGACGAGGAAATCGGCCGCGGCGTCGACAATGTCGACCTGAAGAAGCTGGGCGCGGATTTCGGCTACACCATGGACGGCGAGAGTGCCGGCAGTGTCGAGGACGAGACCTTCTCGGCCGACGGCGCCACCATCACCATCCACGGCGTCAGCGCCCATCCCGGCTATGCCAAGGGCAAGATGGAGCACGCGATCAAGATCGCAGCCGCGATCGTCGAGCGCCTGCCCAAGGAAGGCTGCTCGCCCGAGACGACCTCGGGCAAGCAGGGCTTCCTGCATCCGATCGGCATCACCGGTGCGCTGGAGCAGGCGACGCTCGCCTTCATCGTGCGCGACTTCACCGAGGAAGGGTTGAAGGAGAAGGAGGTCCTGCTCGAGGGCATCGTCAAGGACGTGATGAAGGACTATCCGCGCTCGACCTACAAGTTCGACGTGCGGGAGCAGTACCGCAACATGAAGCAGGTGATCGACCGTCACCCGCACATCCTCGAATACGCCATCGAAGCGATCCGCCGCGCCGGGCTGCGCCCGATGCGCACCGCGATCCGCGGCGGCACCGACGGCTCGCGCCTGTCGTTCATGGGCCTGCCCTGCCCCAACATCTTTGCCGGCGAGCACGCCTTCCACTCGCGGCTCGAATGGGTCAGCCGTCAGGACATGGAGAAGGCGGTGCAGACGATCGTGCACCTTGCCATGATCTGGGAGGAGAAGGCGTAGGGACCCCCGGCGACACGCGAAATAATCGCTGCCGTCAACGGAACGATCCAGCAATAGGCACGTTGGACGTTCAAGTCCCAAGGATGAGATTGTGAGCACAAAAGGCCTCAGCCGGTCAGCCCCGGGCTGGGGCCTTTCCGCGTCTCAATTGCGCCCGGGACTGGCCTCCCCTCAGGCGGTCGCAGCAGCTTGGCCGCCGCGATACTCCGCCCACGCTTGCCGCAGGATTTGCAGCGATGAAGTGAGGAAGATTCCCGCCATCGCCGCGGCAACGGCCAGATCAGGCCATGCCGTCCCGGTACCGAACACGCCAACGGCAGCAATCATCACGATGACGTTGCCGACCGCGTCGTTGCGCGAGCAGAGCCATACCGACCGCACGTTGGCGTCGCCGTCCTTGTAGCGCGCGAGCAAGAGAACCGAAGTCAGATTCGCCGCCAGCGCGGCCAAGCTCATCGCTCCCATCAGCTCCGCACGGGGAAGCCCCAGGATCAGGGTCTGATAGACCGTTGATCCGAACACCCAGGCTGCCATCGCGCTAAGCGACAACCCCTTGAACAGTGCGGCGGTGGCCCGTGTCTTGAGGCTCGCGCCGATGACCGAAAGGCTCAAGCCGTAGGTGACTGTATCGGCCAGGAAGTCGAGAGCGTCGGCCTTGAGAGCCTGCGAGCCGGCCAGATGGCCCGCCGCCATTTCGGTTACGAACATCGCCGCGTTGATGGCGATGACGGTCCACAATACGCGCTTGTATCGTGGATCAAGCCCGTCGAAGACCGGAACGCCTGCCGAGCAGCAGTCGGCGCAGCCCGACGTGGCGACTTCCTCCACCCGGGGTTTGGCGGCCTTCTCGCAGCACGCGTCGTGTGAGCAGCACGTCTCTTCAGACATTCCAGGCTCCTCTCGGGCGTGCGATCTTACCACGAGCCCGCAACGATGGCGATCTCGTGAAGTTCCTTGCCTTTCCAGGCGGGATCGCCTGTGCGAGAACCACGTCGTGAAAATTGCATACGCCCTTCGCTGTCTGCTTGCGGTCCTCGTGATGGTCTCCCTGGCCACCGCGCCGCTGGCTGCGCCTGCCGCCGCGCAGAACACATCCGCCGCGGTGGCGATGGACGACGGCGCGATGGCCATGCCGTGCTGCCCGGACCAGAGCAAGGATTGCCAGTCCTGCCCTGTCCTTGCGTTGTGCCTGCTGAGCATCTCTCCGCCAGTTCCTTCCGGCGCCGCATCACTGATCGCCCGCAATTCGCTGCGACATGCGCCCGCCGTAAGCGATGACCTCCGGATCGACGGACTGGGCGCCAATCCGCCAGACCATCCTCCTCGAATCCTCGTCTGATCGGCGCATCCGCGCCTGACCGGCGACGCGCGGCTGAAGGCGGCGCGCGCTGTCTCGTGCCGTCCCGACGGCTCCATCAGATTCGATCGAGGAAATTACATCATGACGACGCTTGACGTCGCGTGCCGTCACGGCCGCGACCCGCACCTCCGCCTGGAGGTCGGCAAGGCATGACTRCATCCCAGGAAGCCGAGCTCAAGGCCTTGATGCTGCGCAGCCGGAATGGCGACCCGGCCGCCTACCGGACCCTTCTCTCCAGGCTGGCTCCGCGTCTGCGCGCCTACTACAAGCGCAAGCTGGCGATGGCCAGGCGTGGCGCCGAGGAAGCGGAGGATCTGGTGCAGGAAACTCTGCTGGCCATTCACCTCAAGCGTCACACCTACGATGCCGATGCCCTGTTCACACCCTGGCTTCATGCCATCGCGCGCTACAAGCTCATCGACCACCTTCGCCGAGGCGGGGTGTCAGCACGCGAGGTGCCGATCGACGAACATCCCGAGCTCATGGCCGCCGATGATCAAGTTACCATCGAGGGCACGCGCGACATGGCTACATTGCTCGACCGGCTTCCAAGGCGGATGCGGCTGGCGATCGAGGCCGTAAAGCTCGAAGGCAAGAGCGTGTCCGAGACCGCGACGCGCTATGGCATGTCGGAATCGAACGTCAAGATCAGCATCCATCGTGGCCTGAAAGCGTTGGCTGCTCTCGTTGCAAGGCGGGACTGATTTCCATCGCCTCGTCTTTCCTGCGCTACTCGACCGCCGCGACCCAAACCAT
>NZ_JBFULT010000354.1:0-7947 GCF_054049755.1 Bradyrhizobium sp. P5_C11_2 | reverse complement strand
CATCGAGACCATCGGCGATTTCTTCACGGACACCATTGGTCGCCGCATCTTGCAGAGCCATGGCGCAGCCAGCGTCGTGATCGCCAACAACATGATCGCCAATGTCGACAATCTCGACCCGCTGGTGATCGGGGTTCGCGACGTGCTTGCGCCGGACGGGCTGTTCGTTTTCGAAACCCAATATGGTGTCGACGTCACCGAGAAGAACCTTCTCGACACCGTCTATCACGAGCATCTGTCGTATTTTAACATCAAGCCGCTGCAGCGCTTCTTTGCCCGGCTCGGGATGGAAGTGATCGACGTCCAGCACATCTGGACCAAGGGCGGCTCGATCCGGGTGACGGTTCAGCGCGCTGGCGGCACCAAGACGCCGTCGGCGGAGGTCGCGCGATTCGTTGCCGAGGAAGAACGGCTCGGCGTCGACCAGCCGTCCTATTATGCGCCCTACGTGAAGAGAATCGCTGCCATCCGCGACGAATTGGTCGCGATGGCCGATGCCGCCCACGCGCGCGGTCAGTCGGTCGCCGGCTACGGCGTCTCGGTCGGCACCACGACGTTGCTCCCGCAGTTCGGCCTGGAGGGCAAAATCGATTTCCTGGTGGACGACGACCCCAAGAAGGGGAACGTGATGGCCGGGCCGGGCTACGACATCCCGATCCTGCCGCCCGCCGCCCTTTACGAGCGTAAGCCGGCGTTCGTCGTCGTCTTCGCCTGGCGCTATGTCGACCCGATCCGGGCCAAGCACGCCCGCTATTTCGCCGAGGGCGGAAAGTTCGTCGTGCCGCTGCCGGGCATCTCCCTGGTCGAGCGGGCCGACTGACGACGCGAGGTGGCCGCGCGACGAGGCCGCGCCGGCGCGTTCCCATCGATACCGGTTTGTTGCGTCGGCCCCCTGGGCCGACGCAGCCCTTCATCGGCGCAGGGACGCCGCCGTGCCGGACGAGGCACCCCAAACGGGGAGCCGGTATATGCCGCCCGATGGGCTCCGCGCCGGGCGCCGTAACCCCGGCCGGCCGAAGACCCGGGGCAGGCCGTTGCCTTGACCTTTTGCCCCGCCCGCAGTAGATACCAGCCACCTGCAGCCGGCCCGTTGAGATGCGGATATCCGGCGCGGCTTTTAAATCCCCGAACAATCGAGCCCGGTTTCCGGCTCATCCTTCAAGCGAGGGCTGGGCCAACGGCGGCTGTTCGGATCCCTGAAATTCATTCGCGTCTGGACGTTGGACATCAAACGATGGCAGTCAGCCCGTTTAAATTCTTGCAGGAAGTGCGCTCGGAGACCGCCAAGGTCACCTGGCCGACCCGCCGCGAGACGACGATCACCACCATCATGGTGTTCGTCATGGTCGCCGTGGCGTCGATCTTCTTCTTCGCTGCCGACCAGATCATCCGTTACCTCATCACCTTCCTTTTGGGCATTCACTGATGGYAACCGCAGCCGCAACCCAATCGTCCGACAAGCGCTGGTACATCGTCCACGCCTATTCGAACTTCGAGAAGAAGGTCGCCGAATCGATCCGCGAGCAGGCCAAGCAGCGCGGGCTCGAGGAGCTGTTCGAGCTGGTGCTGGTGCCGACCGAAAAGGTCACGGAAGTGCGCCGCGGCCGCAAGATCGACGCCGAGCGCAAGTTCTTCCCGGGCTATGTGCTGGTGAAGATGAAACTGACCGACGAGGCGTTCCATCTGATCAAGAACACGCCGAAGGTCACGGGCTTCCTCGGCGCCGAGAACAAGCCGATGCCGATCTCGGAATCGGAGGCCATGCGCATCCTGCATCAGGTGCAGGAGGGCGTGGAACGGCCGAAGGCGTCGGTGTCGTTCGAGATCGGCGAGAACGTGCGCGTGGCCGACGGCCCGTTCGCCTCGTTCTCGGGAGTGGTCGAGGAAATCGACGAGGCGCGCTCGCGCGTGAAGGTCGCGGTGTCGATCTTCGGCCGCGCCACGCCGGTCGAACTGGAATTCGGTCAGGTCGAGAAGGTCTGACCGGACGACGCGTGAAGCGAGAGGCTTTGCGCGGCAATAGGCCGTGGGAGGAAGAGGGCGGTTGCCAGCCGCGCTCGATCCCAACCACGGAACCTGAAACCGCTGGCCGATCAGGCCGGCACAACAGGAGTGATACATGGCAAAGAAAGTGACCGGATACCTGAAGCTTCAGGTCCCGGCCGGTGCGGCGAATCCCTCGCCCCCGATCGGTCCCGCGCTTGGTCAGCGCGGTCTCAACATCATGGAGTTCTGCAAGGCGTTCAACGCCCAGACCCAGAAGGAAGAGAAGAACACCCCGATCCCGGTGATCATCACCATCTATGCGGACCGTTCCTTCACCTTCGAGATGAAGACGCCGCCGATGTCCTACTTCCTCAAGCAGGCCGCCAAGATCCAGTCCGGCTCGAAGGCGCCGGGCCGTGACAAGGCCGGCAAGGTGACCAAGGCGCAGGTGCGCGAGATCGCCGAGAAGAAGATGAAGGACTTGAATTGCGACAGCATCGAATCGGCCATGAAGATGGTCGAGGGCTCTGCCCGTTCGATGGGCCTGGAAGTGGCGGGGTAAGCAGTCATGGCAATCGGAAAGCGTTTGAAGAAGGCCCGCGAAGGCGTTGATCGCGAAAAGCTTTACCCGCTCGCGGAGGCCATCAAGATGGTCAAGGAGCGCGCCAAGTCKAAGTTCGACGAGACGATCGAGATCGCGATCAATCTCGGCGTCGATCCCCGTCACGCCGACCAGATGGTCCGCGGCGTGGTCACCCTGCCGAACGGCACCGGCCGGACGCTCCGCGTCGGTGTGTTCGCCCGCGGCGCCAAGGCCGATGAAGCCAAGGCCGCCGGTGCCGACGTCGTCGGCGCCGAGGACCTGGTCGAGAAGGTGCAGAACGGCTCGATCGATTTCGACCGCTGCATCGCCACCCCCGACATGATGCCGCTGGTCGGCCGTCTCGGTAAGGTGCTCGGCCCGCGCGGCCTGATGCCGAACCCGAAGATCGGCACGGTGACCATGGACGTCACCAGCGCCGTCAAGGGCGCCAAGGGCGGCTCGGTCGAGTTCCGCGTCGAAAAGGCCGGCATCCTGCAGGCCGGCGTCGGCAAGGCCTCGTTCTCCGAGGACAAGCTGGTCGAAAACATCAAGGCGCTCGCGGACGCGGTCTCCAAGGCGAAGCCGGCCGGCTCCAAGGGCACCTACATCCAGCGCGTCGCGGTGTCCTCGACCATGGGTCCCGGCGTGAAGGTCGAGCCGGGCACCATCCTCGGCTAAGGTTTGAAAATTGCATGAGGTGAGGGGCGGAATTGGGCAACCGATTCCGCCCCTCATCATTTGTGGCGCGGCGTTCACCGGAAACAAGAACAATGACTGACAAGGTCCTGATCTACTCGCGGTTTCCGAAGACGATGATGGCGCGTTTCGCCGAGCGGTTTGAACTGCTGGACACCGGCGGCAAGCCTGCACAGGAGGTGCTTTCAGCCGAGGATCTCGGCGGCATCCGCGCGCTGCTCACAGCCGGCGGCACGCCGCTCGGTGCGGAGGCGATGGACCTGTTTCCGAAGCTCGGCGCGATCGTCTGCTACGGCACCGGCTATGACGGTATCGAGCTGAAGGCGGCCGCAGCGCGCGGCATCGCGGTCGGCCACAGCCCCGGGGCCAACGCGGCCTCGGTCGCCGACATCGCGATGACCCTGATGCTCGCGACGACGCGGCGGATCCTGGCTGCCGATCACTATGTTCGCAGCGGCGACTGGGCGGCCTCAAAGCCGTCGCCGATGATGCGGCCGCAGGCCGGGATGCCCGGCCGCCGCATCGGCGTCTACGGAATGGGCGAGATCGGTCGCAAGATCGCGGCGCGTTGCGCCGCCTTCGAGAGCGAGGTCGGCTATTTCAGCCGCAGCAAATACGATTTGCCCTATCAATATTTCCCGACACTGGAGGCGCTCGCCGACTGGTGCAGCGTGCTGATGATCGCGGTCCGCGCCGGCGATGAGACCCAGCACCTGGTCAACGCCGATATCCTCAAGCGCCTGGGGGAGGGCGGCTATGTCGTCAATATCTCCCGCGGCTCGGTGATCGACGAGCAGGCGCTCGTTGCGGCGCTCTCCGACAAGACCATCGCCGGCGCCGGCCTCGACGTCTACGAGCGGGAACCGCACGTGCCCGACGCGCTGACGGCGCTGCCCAATGTGGTCCTCGCTCCTCACATCGGCGGCCACACCCTCGAATCCCACGTCGCCATGCAGAACTGCGTGCTGGCGAACCTGACCGCATTTTTCGCCGGCCAGCCGCTGCCCCATGCCGTCAAAGCGGCCTGAATCGGCCCTTTTGGGCCGTATCGGGCCTCCCGGGCACCGATTGGAACTGGTGTGAATTTTGCTCTTGGCAAGCACGCGGAGAGCGGTTAAAGAACCGCTTCCGGACGTGCTGGCCGTGGCTGGCGCGTTCGTGCACGCATTCCGAAAACCCGACGCGATAGGAGATCATTCCTTTTCAGGACGTCCGCAAGGATTTGCCGGAAAAGGGAGGAAAACCATCGGTTGGTGGGGTGCGGGCAGAGGTCAGGCGGTTCGCCGGCTGATCTCGTCCTGTCCAAGACTGCAGGCGCCCGCGGGGAATTTCGATTTCTCAACGGCTTAATCGCATGGCCTGCATAGACGGGTGAAGACCGGATTTCGCTTCGCATCCAGCCGTATGGTCGGTCGCGGAATGGGTTTGGTTCGGACCTCGACACCCCGCAGGCCCCAAAAGGCTTCGGGAGGGCAGGCTTTAATCGTTGTCTCGCCCCGGCGTGTCCAAAGGGTTTTGACCCAGAGGTTCAGGTTTGGGTGGGACGATGGGTGCAACCCGGCGGTCCCGCTTTTCGCGGCGACTGCCAACCGGAAAGAGCTTGCTGTGGAACGAGCGGCAAAAAAAGAGGCGGTCGAACAGCTCAATGAGGTCTTCAAGACCACGAGCGTCGCGGTCGTTGCTCAATATTCCGGCCTCACCGTTGCCCAGATGCAGAAGCTGCGCCAGCAGATGAAGCAGGCGGGTGCCTCGGTGAAGGTCTCGAAGAACCGTCTCGCCAAAATTGCTCTTGAAGGCACTGACGTCGTTGCCATCGGTCCCATGCTGAAGGGGCCGACCGTGATCGCGACTTCGAACGATCCGGTAGCGGCGCCAAAGGTCGCCATCGATTTCGCCAAGGCGAACGAAAAGTTCGTCATCATCGGCGGCTCGATGGGAAAGACCGTCCTGAATGTCGACGGCGTGAAGGCGCTTGCCTCGCTGCCGTCGCTTGACGAACTGCGTGCCAAGATCGTCGGCCTCATCGTGGCCCCGGCGACCAAGCTGGCCCAGCTCGCCAACGCGCCCGCGGGCAAGCTCGCGCGCGTCATCCAGGCTCATGCCTCAAAGGGCGAAGCGGCCTGACGCCCTTCGCAAAACTCAAACCCGAACCAGACTTACACGTAAGGAAACTGAACAATGGCTGACTTGCAGAAGATCGTTGACGACCTCTCGAGCCTCACCGTGCTCGAAGCTGCCGAACTCGCGAAGCTCCTCGAAGAGAAGTGGGGCGTTTCGGCTGCCGCGGCTGTCGCCGTGGCCGGCCCGGCTGCTGGTGGCGCTGCCGCCGCTCCRGCCGAAGAGAAGACCGAGTTCACGGTCGTCCTGGCCGCCGCCGGCGACAAGAAGATCGAGGTCATCAAGGAAGTCCGCGCCATCACCGGCCTGGGCCTGAAGGAAGCAAAGGACCTCGTCGAGGGCGCGCCGAAGCCTGTCAAGGAAGGCGTGAACAAGGACGAGGCCGACAAGATCAAGGTCCAGCTCGAGAAGGCTGGCGCGAAGGTCGAGCTCAAGTAAGCCAAGCTTGCTTGCGCGAGATCCCGGGGCAGCGACAGCGGGACCCGGGATCCCGAGCCGTAGCGACGGTGGCCGAAAGGCCTGGAGCGGCGGGTTGGATGCAAAAGGCGTGCGACGGAACGTCCCGACGCAGGCCGAACACGAAAAAGTGTGGGGATTTGAGGGTTTACCCCTCGAATCTCCACTATTGTCGCCCCATATCGGGTCGGCAGCACGAAAGCGCGGTGGCGGGGAAGCCGGATTTCCCTGTAAGCCGTTGGGAGAGCAGGCTATTTCGGGCTTTTGCAGTCCGTGAAGACGATCGTTGTGACGGGCGGGCGCGCCACTGCGCCCCGCGCGTCGTTTTGCGTTTTGAAGGTCTGAAGAACAGATTCAGGACATTCCCGCCTGAAACTGGGTCTCCGGCCCCCAAAAACGGGTTCGAAAAATTCAACCCGGGGAGCGGCGGCAGCTGCGTCCCGGACGGCGCGCCCAGAGCGGGCGACGAAATGAGAGGCCACGATGGCGCAGCAGACATTCACCGGTCGCAAACGCGTTCGCAAGTTCTTCGGACACATCAAGGAAGTCGCCGAGATGCCGAACCTCATCGAGGTTCAGAAGGCGTCCTATGACCAGTTCCTGATGGTCGACGAACCCCAGGGCGGGCGAGCGGATGAGGGCTTGCAGGCGGTGTTCCGCTCGGTGTTCCCGATCTCGGATTTCTCGGGCACCTCGATGCTGGAATTCGTCCGCTACGAGTTCGAACCGCCGAAATACGACGTCGACGAGTGCCGCCAGCGCGGCATGACCTTCGCTGCGCCCCTGAAGGTGACGCTGCGCCTCATCGTGTTCGATATCGACGAGGAAACCGGCGCGAAGTCGGTGAAGGACATCAAGGAGCAGGACGTCTACATGGGCGACATCCCGCTCATGACGATGAACGGCACCTTCATCGTCAACGGCACCGAGCGCGTCATCGTCTCGCAGATGCACCGTTCGCCCGGCGTGTTCTTCGACCACGACAAGGGCAAGACCCACTCCTCGGGCAAGCTGCTGTTCGCCGCCCGCGTGATCCCGTATCGCGGTTCATGGCTCGACATCGAGTTCGACGCCAAGGACATCGTCTATGCGCGTATCGACCGTCGCCGCAAGCTGCCGGTGACGTCGCTGATGTTCGCCCTCGGCCTGGACGGCGAGGCGATCCTCAGCACGTTCTACAAGAAGATCCTCTACAAGCGGACCAAGGAAGGCTGGCGCGTTCCGTTCGACGCCAACCGTTTCCGCGGTTACTCGACCATCAACGACCTGATCGACGCCGACACCGGCAAGGTCGTGCTCGAGGCCGGCAAGAAGCTCACGGTGCGCGGTGCGCGTCAGATGCAGGAGAAGGGCCTGAAGGCGCTGCGGCTGTCGGATGAGGAGCTCGTCGGCAACTACCTCGCCGAGGACCTCGTCAACCCCAAGACCGGCGAGATCCACGCGGAAGCCGGTGAAGAGATCACCGACAAGTCCATGAAGGCCCTCAACGAGCAGGGCTACAAGGAGCTGCCGCTGCTCGACATCGACCACGTCAATGTCGGCGCCTATATCCGCAACACGCTCTCGGCCGACAAGAACATGACGCGCGAGGACGCGCTGTTCGACATCTACCGCGTGATGCGTCCGGGCGAGCCGCCGACGCTGGATTCGGCGCAGGCGATGTTCCAGTCGCTGTTCTTCGACGCCGAGCGCTACGACCTCTCCGCGGTCGGCCGCGTCAAGATGAACATGCGCCTCGACCTCGATGCGCCCGACACCCAGCGCACGCTGCGCAAGGAAGACATCCTCTCCGTCATCAAGACGCTGGTCGACCTGCGCGACGGCAAGGGCGAGATCGACGACATCGACCATCTCGGCAACCGCCGTGTGCGTTCGGTCGGCGAGCTCATGGAGAACCAGTACCGCATCGGCCTGCTCCGCATGGAGCGCGCGATCAAGGAGCGCATGTCCTCGGTCGACATCGACACGGTCATGCCGCAGGACCTGATCAACGCCAAGCCGGCGGCTGCCGCCGTGCGCGAGTTCTTCGGCTCCTCGCAGCTCTCGCAGTTCATGGACCAGACCAACCCGCTGTCGGAGATCACCCACAAGCGCCGTCTCTCGGCGCT
>NZ_JBFULT010000353.1:0-7956 GCF_054049755.1 Bradyrhizobium sp. P5_C11_2 | reverse complement strand
GCGTGATGCAATATTCCTGATCTTGCTACGTAAATTGCCGGAGGAGGCTCACGATCGCTTGAGACGAATCGCGACTTACGGTAGTATTTTGCGTTGCAAGAAATCTATTCTCGACAACGTCTGAGTTCCGCGTCGTTGCCGTCTTCAGGAGAGCGCGGAACATGTACGTCCTTGCTCTGGTCACGCAGAAAGGCGGAAGCGGCAAGAGTACGCTCTCCGTTGGACTGGCCGTGGCAGCGATGCAGCGCGGACAGCGCGTCGCTCTCATTGAAGCGGACGCGCAAGGTACGGTCTTGAAATGGAAGGAGCGCCGCGAGGATCCCTATCCTCGCGTCGAGTGCGTTGCTGATCCCGCCGAGATCGAGCCGTTGATCGCGCGCCTCAGGGCTGAAGGCATCTGGCTTGCCATCATCGACACCGCCGCGACGACCAACAGCCTGGCGACGCGCGTCATTGCCAGCGCCGATCTCTGTCTGATCCCGGCGCGCCCGAGCCCGGCCGATATCGAAGCCGCGATCCCCACGCTGATCGCCATCCGCAGGCTCAATCGCCGATTTGCCTTCATCCTCAATCAGACGCCGACACGGGGTTGCCGGTTGAGCGAAGCTGCGACGTCGCTCAGCTCGCTCGGCGTGCTTGCGCTTCCCTTCATTGGACAGCGTAACGACCACCAGGACGCGCTCGGGGCAGGGCTGGGCGTGACCGAGTTCGCGCCGGAGGGAAAAGCTTCGGAGGAAATGGTCGCTCTGTGGGGTTGGATCGCGGCGCACTTTGTCGGGGAGTTGGATGATCATGGGAAAGGCGCGCTCAAGACAGCCTGCTGACGTTGCGCGCGCCAGGCGTCGCTCGCTGGTGGAGCTGACGGCGGAAGTGGGCCGTGCCGTCGACGAGGGCTTGGCCATGCCGCCTGGCTCGGTCACCGTCTTCCTCCAGGATGCGCCGCAGATCGCGCAAGCAGCGCCTGCCCCGATCACCGTTCCGGCACAAGAAGGGGCCAGCGTCATCGTTGCAAGACCTGAAGTTGCGAGACCTGAAGCTGCAAGACCTGAACCTCCAAGACCTGAACCTCCGAGCAGCACCACCACCGATCTCATCGTGGACATGGTCAAGGATTGCCAGGCCCGTGCTTTGGACGGCATGAAGACTGGCGCTCACGTTGCGCTGGATTATGCCAAAGATCTCGCCAATCCACGGCTCGCCGCTGGACCATCCGAGGCCGATGGGGTCGCCGCCGCGGAAAGCCAGCTCATCGAGGCGATTGGGACGGCAGCCGAGTGTCGCGCCGTCGTGCTCGAACTGATGAAAGTCAATGCGGGCGCGACCTTGGAGTATGCGCGGGAGTTGGGTCGTGCGAGAACGCTGGCGGAATTGGTTGAGCTCTCGAGCACGCATGCGCGAAAGCAATGTGAGTTAGTCCTGAAGCAAACCGAGTTGCTGAGATCGCTTGCTCAAAAGATGATAAAGCCCGCTACCTTGTAGCACCGCTCGCCTGCCGTCATGCGTTCAGGATCTGCTCGGGACAATCAGGGTGAGGCCGAGATCGATCGCGAGTGCTAGAACCACCGCCCCGCCGCCGAGCGCGAACAGGACGAGATAGTCGCCACCCGTGTGCGCGTAGAGCCAGGAGAAGCCATAGGCGGCCGCCGCCTGGAACAGCGCAAAGCTGGTCGTGGCATGGCTCCAGGTGGTGCGCTGCTGCTCGGCAGAGTGCGGCACGAGCTCATGGATGCGTCCGAGCACCAGCGGCACGATGCCGGGCGTGAAGCCGCCGGCCACGACGCTCGACACGATCAGCGAAACCGGTGCGGTGCTCACGGCTGGGAGCAACACGGCGGCCGCCTCGATCAGGAACGCGGCGCGCAAGGCGGGTCCGAACCCGGATCTGTCGCCGAGATGGCCGGTGACCAGCGGCCCGACGATCGCGCCGAGGCCGTAGAGCACCCAGTAGCGCGATCCCGCGGCGATGCCCTGGCCGAGGCCGCGCGCCACGAAATCGACTATGAAGACCATGTGTGGCACYAGCGCCACCGCGTTGAGGCCATACTGGATCAGCAAAGCGCGGATGGCGGGCGAGGCGCGGCGGTGCTTCGGGTGATGTTGCACAGGTGTTGCATCGGCCTTGGCTTCCGCGGGCCAGTTCCACCAGCTCGCGAGCGTGAGCAGGGCCGACAGCACGCCGAGGCCATACCAGCTCTGTTGCAAACCCTGCTGCAAGAGCAGCGGCACCAGCGTGCCCGATGCAGCGACGCCGAGACCGACACCCGCGAAGATCACGCCGCYGACGATGCCACGCCTCGCGGGCGAGGTGTGCGGGAGAATAACGGACGCCGCAAGCACCATGATGATTCCGCCGGTGAGCCCGGACAAGAAACGCCAGGCGAAGAACCAGGTGAACGACACCGGGGCGGAGCTCGCGAAGAAGGAGAGCGTGGCGAGCAGCATCATGGCGCGTAGCGCGTTGACCGCGCCGATGCGCGTGGCCACAGCTCGCGCCGCAACTGCGCCGGCGAGATAGCCGGCGAGGTTCGCCGCACCGAGATAAACGACGTCGGAGGCGCTGAACCACTTTGCTGCGATGAGGGCGGGGATCAGCGGCGTGTAAGAAAAGCGGGCGAGGCCGAGTCCGACCAGCGATGCGGACAAGCCGGCCACGGCATATCGCCAAGTCTGCTGAGACGTCGATCCCGGCCGCTGATGCGGCCGGGCGTGGTGCTTGGCATCGGCATTGAGTTCGGTCATGTCGTCCCCCTGCGCGGGCTCAGTGGCCGGCGCTCTGGCCGCCGTCGACATGCAGGATCTCGCCGGTGACGAAGCCTGCCTGCTCGAGATAGAGCACGGCATCGACGATGTCGGAGGTCTCGCCCATATGGCCGACGGGGTGCAGYGCACCGAGCTGCGCATGGGTCTCGACTGCGTGCATCGGCGTCTTGATGATGCCGAGCGCGACCGCGTTCACGCGGATGCCGCGCCTGGCGTATTCGATGGCAAGCGACTTGGTCGCGGCGTTCAGGCCGCCCTTGGTCAGCGAGGCCAGCACCGACGGCACGTTCGAGTTGGCGTGGTCGACCAGGCTGGTCGAGACCTGAACGACGTGGCCCGAACCCTGCTTTTCCATCTCGGCGATGGCGAGTTGCGTAATGCGGAAGAAGCCCGCGACGTTGACGCCCATCACTGCCGCGTAGTCTTCGGCCGTATACTGCGTGAACGGCTTTGCGACGAAGATGCCGGCGTTGTTGACCAGCGTGTCGACGCGGCCGAAGCGGGCGACGGCCTGCGAGACCACGCGCTCGGCGGTGGTCCAGTCGGCGATGTCGCCCGGGATGGCGAGGACGTCATCGTCGCTCGACGGCTTGATGGAGCGCGCCGTTGCGACGACGCGATAGTTGCGATCGCGAAAACCCTGGACCAGGGCGGCGCCGATACCCTGCGATGCACCGGTGATGATGGCGACCTTCTGCTCGATACCCATGATGGGCTCCTGTTGTTGACTTCCGGACCTGTGCCAGTCGGCTGCGGGGCAGTGGCTGGCTTGCCCGCTCAGGTACGCCGCCGCGGCCCGGCTGCGAATACGCGCTGTCCGGCAGACACTCTTTCGCGGCGCGAACGAATGCCGGATCGGCCCGGGGGCGGATCGCAGCCCCGCGGCGGTTGTCGCGGCGGGAGCGAGCGCTTAGCTTGCAACCCGAAACCGAGCGGGCTGGCGGGAAGCGCATGGATCGTCTGGATGCGATGAAGGTGTTCGTCCTTGCGGTGGACGAGGGCAGCCTTGCCGCTGCCGGGCGCAAGCTCGGCCGCTCACCGGCCGCGGTCAGCCGCGCCATCGCCTTTCTGGAGGAGCGCGTCGGTGCCGAGTTGCTGCACCGGACGACGCGCGCGATCAAGCTGAGCGAGGAGGGCGAGCGCTATGTCGCGATCTGCCGTCGCGTGCTCGCCGAGCTCGAAGAGGCTGATGACATCGCGGCCGGACCGCGCACCGCACCGCGCGGCCTGCTCACCATCACCGCTCCTGTGGTGTCAGGCGAGATGGTCCTGCGTCCGATCCTCGATGCGTTCCTCGACGCCTACCCGACGGTGTCGGCAAAGCTCCTGCTGTTCGACCGCGCGGTCAACCTGATCGAGGAGGGCGTCGACATCGCGCTTCGCATCGGCCACCTCGCGGATTCGGCGATGGTGGCGATGCGGGTCGGCGAGATCAGCCGTGTCGTGGTGGCGGCGCCGCGCTATCTGAAGCAGCATCCGCGGATCGCGGAGCCGGGCGATCTCGCCAAGCACCAGATCGTGGCGATGGCCCATCTCCCCAATTCCTGGACGTTTGCGCCGCAGGCAGGCTCATCGGTGCCGCGTACGGTCCAGTTCACGCCGCGGCTCGTCGTCAACAGCACCTATGCGGCGGTGGCTTCCGCGGTCGCCGGACGCGGCATCGCGCGGATGTATTCGTACCAGGTGGCCGAGGAGGTCGCGCGCGGCGAGCTGGCGGTCGTGCTGGCCGGCGACGCGGATCCGGAGATGCCGGCCCATCTGGTCTGTCCGCAGGGGCGGCTTGCGGTGCCGAAAGTGCGCGCCTTCACCGACTTTGCCGTGCCGCGGCTGAAGAAGCAGTTCGCGGCCCTGAAGAAGAGCATCGGCCCTCGCTGAATTGTGATACGTTCGCGGAGAGGAAGAGTGTCTGTCGCTCGGTGGCGCTTCGCCGCCGTCTCGATTGGGCCTAATTGCAGGTCGACACAGCGCGCGCTCATCTTTTCAGGTCACGAGATCAACATGTCGCAAGTCAATCCCGATCGTCGCCGCTTCCTCGGCTCCGCCGTCCTGGGCGTGGCGGGCGCCCGCATTTTGCTCGGGAACTTCACGTCGCCAGCCGTTGCGGAGAGCCTCCCGCCGATCAAGCTGGGCGCGAACGCGTCGTTCGGCGCGCTCAAGCAGGTCGATGCCGGCGTTCTCAACGTCGGCTATGCCGAGGCCGGCCCGGCCGATGGGGCCGTGGTGATCCTGCTGCACGGCTGGCCCTATGACATCCACAGTTTCGTCGACGTGGCGCCCGCGCTGGCGCAGGCCGGGTATCGCGTCATCGTTCCGCATCTGCGCGGCTATGGCACGACGCGTTTCCTGTCGGACCAGACGATGCGCAACGGCGAGCCCGCGGCGCTGGCCGCCGACATCGTGGCGTTGATGGATGCGCTTGGCATCAGGCGGGCGACGCTTGCCGGCTATGATTGGGGTGCGCGGACCGCCAACATCGTCGCGGCGCTCTGGCCGGAGCGCGTCAAGGCGATGGTCTCGGTGAGCGGCTATCTGATCTCGAGCCAGGCGGCCGGCAAGATGCCGCTGCCGCCGAGTGCTGAGCTGCAATGGTGGTATCAGTTTTACTTTGCCACCGAGCGCGGCCGCGCAGGCTACGCCAAGAACCGGCACGACTTCGCCAAGCTGATCTGGAAGCTCGCATCGCCGAAGTGGAATTTCGACGATGCCACCTATGACCGCAGCGCGGCCTCGCTCGACAATCCCGATCATGTCGAYGTCTCGATCCACAATTATCGCTGGCGGCTTGGCCTCGCGGAGGGTGAGGCGAAGTATGCGGAGCTCGAGCAGCGGCTCGCGGGCTTGCCGGTGATATCGGTCCCGACCATCACCATGGAGGGCGACGCCAACGGCGCACCGCATCCGGAGCCCGCCGCCTACGCCAGGATGTTTTCGGGCAAGTATGAGCACCGGACGGTCAGCGGCGGCATTGGGCACAACCTGCCCCAGGAGGCCCCGCAGGCCTTCGCCGAGGCCGTCGCCGATATCGCCGGGAGTTGAGGGCGCATGCCGGCCGCCCGGTACCGGCGCCATGCGTTGTTTTGCGTATTCGGAGGCCGGGCTGAATCAGCCATGCTGCCCAAACGGTTAACGCCGAATTAACGGATGAGTCCTAGCCTGTCTCGGCCGGGTTACTCGCAGGCCGAGGTGAGCCCAATGGAAGCCCAGAAGATCGCGGTCGACGCCGTCGTCGCGCTGACCGATTGCGACCGCGACGCCGTCATCGCCTTCATCCGCCGGCTCTATCTCGCCGGCGTCACCGACCCCAAGCGCCTGACCTTCAAGGGTCTCCAGGCGCTGTCCCGGGTGTGACCCAGCACGCAATCGAATCTACTGCGTCTGAACCGTCGGATCGCTGATTCGGATCGAGGTGACACGATCCTCCCGCACCTCGAATGAGAACGGCCAGGGACCATAGGTCCAGAGTTCGGTCTTCTCGAGCCCGCTCGGGCCGACATGGAATGGACTGCCGAGCTGCGCCAGGAGCTTCTCCGTGGCGTCGCCGAGATTGATCTGGTTGAAGCTGTAGGGGGCGGCCTGTGCCGGCCCACTGATCTGGAGCGCGAGAACGCGGTTCGCCTTCACGGTTGCGGCGAGATAGGGAAACTGGTCGGGCTTGCCGAGAAAGTACACATAGGTCGTGGCGCCGTTCGCCGGCGGCAGCTTGCGGTGCGGCTCGCCGAGCACGGCCTTGAGTGACGCTTCCGGGATACCCACACCGAGCGCGCCCATGCGCTGGCAGGCGAAGCTGAGCACGTCAGGGTCGGGCGGGCTGACACGCTTACCGGCGTCGACCTTGCAGGCGAATCCC
The DNA here is from genome assembly GCF_054049755.1 of Bradyrhizobium sp. P5_C11_2. NCBI lineage: Bacteria > Pseudomonadati > Pseudomonadota > Alphaproteobacteria > Hyphomicrobiales > Nitrobacteraceae > Bradyrhizobium > Bradyrhizobium sp. P5_C11_2. The sequence goes on along the minus strand of NZ_JBFULT010000353.1, from coordinate 1,349 downwards.
TGCCCGGCCCGCAGCCACTGGCCGCGGAGCTCCGGATCCGGCGTCTTGCCCAGCGGCGGTCGCGGCGGAGCGCCTTGACCATTCACAGATGCGGATAGTCCAAGCAGAAACAGCGCGAGCGTAGAGCCCGCGAACAACCGCCACATCCCCAAGACGCCCCCCGACTTCCCAACCTGTGGAGCAGGATACCATCCCGAAAGCTGGCCGCAACGCCGGGATTGATCTCGGGTCGGCTGCGATTTTTAATTGTGCACGGCACGGCCTGGGCCGTCCCAATCACAACCTTTGGAACAGCCTCAGGATGCACTTCAATATCTTGCCCGTCGGCCTAGGTCGGGGTAGATGACGTCCCCGGCTGGGTCACTTTGGAACCGGGGATATGCTGAAACAGCTTTTTGCGCCGCAACTTGTCATTCTCTATGTGCTTGCGGCATCCACCATTTACGTTCACTTCCGAGGCAAGCAGCGGCTGCGCTTCGCGCGCCAGCTCGGTGACCACTCGACCTATCTCGCGCCCTACAATGTGCTGATGTATGCGGGCTCGGCCGTGCCGAACAAGCCGGTGATCCCGGTCGAGCAGTTTCCCGAACTCAAGCCCCTCAGCGAGAACTGGGAGACCATCCGCGACGAGGCCGTTCGCCTGTTCGACGAGGGCTTTATCCGCGCGGCGGCCAAGAACAACGACTGGGGCTTCTACTCGTTCTTCAAGAGCGGCTGGAAGCGCTTTTACCTGAAATGGTACGACGACTTCCTGCCCTCGGCGCGCACGCTGTGCCCGCAAACGGTGGAGCTGTTGAATTCGATTCCTTCCATTCATGGCGCGATGTTCGCGATGCTGCCGCCGGGCGGCAAGCTGGGGGCGCACCGCGATCCCTTCGCGGGCTCGCTGCGCTACCATCTCGGCCTCGTCACGCCGAACTCGAACAAGTGCCGCATCCTGGTCGACGGCRTCGAATGCGTCTGGCGCGACGGCGAAGCCTTCATGTTCGACGAGACCTTCATCCACAGCGCGGAGAATGCGACCGACGTCAACCGCATCATCCTGTTCTGCGACGTCGAGCGCCCGATGAAGTTCGGCTTCATGACCGCGATCAACCGCTGGGTCAGCCATCACATCGTCAAGGCGTCGGCGACCCAGAACGTCGATGGCGAGAGCGTCGGCGTGCTCAACARGGTGTTCGGCAAGCTCTACGAGATCCACCTCGCCAGCCGCAAGGTCAAGGAGTGGAACCGCAACGTATACTACACGCTGAAATACTCGCTGACGGCGCTGATCCTCGGCCTCATCGTGATGTCGGCGCTGCGGTGAAGCAGGTGTAGCGCGGATCGGCGAGCCGCGTATCCCGGAT
>NZ_JBFULT010000352.1:0-7961 GCF_054049755.1 Bradyrhizobium sp. P5_C11_2 | reverse complement strand
GGCACGCTGCTCGCCCGCTACCCCAATTCCGGTGAACTGATGGGACGGAATTTCAGGAACGGCTCGTTTGAGCAGCAGCGGATCTTCGGTCTCGATCATTTCGCCGGCCGCTTCATCAGCCCCGTCGACGGCGAGGACCGTCTGATCTCGGCGCGCGGCCTGCCCCACTTCCCGATCCTGATGATGGCGACCACGACGCGCGCGGCGGCGCTGACGGACTGGCGCGAGCAGATCGTCATCCTGATCTCGGTCGCAGGCGCCTCCGCGCTCGCCATCGCCGGCGTGCTGATCGCGATCGTGCGCAAGCTGCTCGAGCAGCATCGTCTCTCGCGCGAGCGGCTGATGCTGGAGAAGCAGCGCCTCGACCGCGCGGTCAACAACATGACGCAGGGCCTGCTGCTGTTCGATGCCTCGCAGCAGCTCATCGTGTGCAACCAGCGCTACGTCGAGATGTACCGGCTGTCGGCCGAAATCGTGAAACCCGGTTGCAGCTTCCGCGACATCATCGCGCATCGCAAGGCGACAGGCTCCTTCACCGGCAACGTCGACGCGTATGTCGCGCGTGTGCTGCGCGACATCCATGTGCGAAATTCCATGGTGGTCGACACCGCCGACGGCCGCTCCATCCAGGTCGTCAACGAACCGCTCACCGACGGCGGCTGGGTGGCGACGCACGAGGACATCACCGAGCGGCGCCGCACGGAAGAGCGCATCACCCACCTCGCCCATTACGACGCCCTGACCGACCTGCCCAACCGCACCATGTTCCACGAGCATCTGCGCGAGGCGCTGGCGGACACCGTCCATGGCGATGAACTCGCGGTGCACTACATCGACATCGACGAATTCAAGGGCGTCAATGACGCGTTGGGACATCTCGTCGGCGATGAGCTCCTGAAGTCAATTGCGTCGAGCCTCAACCGCTGCGCCGGTCCGACAGATTTCGTGGCGCGGCTCGGCGGCGACGAGTTCGCCATCGTGCAGAGCCCGGTGACCTCGGTGGATCAGGTCAACGACCTGGTCGCGCGGGTCTTCGAAGCCATCCGCGCGCCGTTCGACTGCATGGGCCATCATCTCACCACCGACGCCAGCATCGGCATTGCGCTTGCGCCACGACACGGGACGGCGCTGGACCAGATCCTGAAGAACGCGGACATGGCGATGTACGCCGCCAAATCCGCCGGACGGCGCACCTATCGCTTCTTCGAGCCGGAGATGGACGCCAAGGTCCGCGAGCGGCGGCAGCTCGAGACCGACCTGCGCTACGCCATCGCCCAAGGCGGGCTTGAAGGCGGCCTCGAGGTCTACTACCAGCCCTGCCTCAGCCTGAAGGACGATCGCATCACCGGGTGCGAGGCGCTGGTGCGCTGGCGCCATCCCGAGCGCGGCATGGTCTCGCCGGCGGAATTCATCCCGATCGCCGAAGACACCGGCCTGATCAACGAGATCGGCGAATGGGTGCTGGCGACCGCCTGCCGGGACGCAGCGACCTGGCCCGACGACATCCGCCTCGCCGTCAACGTCTCCCCGGTGCAGTTCAAGAGCGGCACGCTCGCCCTGAAGATCGTGGCGGCGCTCGCCGCCTCCAACTTCCCGGCGAGCCGGCTCGAGCTCGAGATCACCGAGGCGGTGCTGATCCGTGACGACGACGTCGCGCTTGCGATCCTGCATCAGCTCCGCGCCATCGGCGTGCGCATCGCGCTGGACGATTTCGGCACCGGCTACTCATCGCTGAGCTATCTGCACCGCTTCCCGTTCGACAAGATCAAGATCGATCGCTGCTTCGTCAACGACATCGCCGGCCCCGACGGCTCCGCTAGCATCGTGCAGGCCGTCGTCAACCTCGCCAGCGCCCGCCGCATGACCACCACGGCCGAAGGCGTCGAGACCGAGGAGCAGCAGCGCCTGTTGCGCACGCTCGGCTGCTCCGAGATGCAGGGTTATCTGTTCAGCGCCGCGAAACCGGCCGACGAGGTGCTGGATCTGTTCGCGCTGCATCGCAGCCGCCTCGCCCAGCGCGGCGGCGCGGAGAGCCGCCGGCGCGAGGCCGGCTAGGCCTTCGCTCCGCCCTTCAGGCTTGATCGTTACGCCCAGCCAATGTATCTCCACCGWGCAGCTGCCGACACGGCACTGCCGTAGGCGTTACCGTCATCCAACGCGTCCTTTGTCGAGAGGATCCCAGCTGGGAGTTCTCGATTCACGAGACGCCACGGTCATGCCATCACTCTCCCTGCTTGCACATCCGTTCAAGACGCCTCTTCCGGCACGCCTCACACGCGCCGCGATGTTTGCTGTCCTGTCGGATGGCTCGCCATTGGGAGTTTCCAAGGTTGCCGTGGCCCTCAACTCCATTGAGAGGCAACCATGAAGATGACTGGCAATACGATCCTCGTCACCGGCGGCACCAGCGGAATCGGCCGCGCGCTGTCTGAGGCTTTCCACGACCGCGGCAATCGCGTCATCGTTACAGGGCGACGGCAGGCCCTGCTCGATCAGATCACGGCTGAACGCCCCGGCCTGATCGGCCTACCGCTCGACCTAGACGATTCCGCGAGCCTGCCCCGCTTGTCGACCCAAATCCGCACACGCTTCCCCGAGCTCAACGTGCTGGTAGCCAATGCCGGTATCTCGCGAGCGGAGGACATGACGGCCGACGGCTGGGATGCCGCGGATGCGGAGGCCATCGTGGCGACCAACATTCTCGGCGTGCTGCGGGTGACGGCGGCGTTCCTGCCGCTTCTCAAAGGACAGCCGCATGCGACGATCATCGCGACCAGCTCGAACCTCGCCTTCGTGCCCCGCGCCGACTTCCCGACCTACTGCGCCAGCAAGGCATTCCTGCACTCCTGGCTGCAGTCGCTGCGGCATCAGCTCCGCAATATCCCGGTCGAGGTGCTGGAGCTCGCGCCGCCTTATGTGCAGACCGAGCTCACCGGCGCACAGCAGGCGAGCGACGCGCGCGCCATGCCGCTCGACGCGTACATAGCGGAAGTCACGCAATTGCTGGAGCTGCGGGTTCATCCCCGCGACGAGGTGCTGGTCGAACGCGACCGCGCCCGCCGCTGGGCCGAGCGTGACGGCCGCTACGAGGCGACCTTTGCAGCGATGAATCCAAGCTGAGACAGCGTCCCAAAACGAATTCGCCCGGAAGCGGTCATCCGCTCCCGGGCGATAGGTGTCTGGAAATCGTAAACGCTTAGTTCGGCACCGCGGTCTTCGGCGCCGGCTTCGCGGCCGCGGCGTTCACGGTGACGCCGTGCAGGAAGTCGTAGGCCGCATGCAGCGCCTTGTCGTCCTTCTCTTCGGGCGGAACATAGGACTGCGATCCCGTCTGCTCGGTGCCGTCGGGGGCCGAGAGATGGCCGCGCATCGAGGCCTCGCCCATGGTGTCGACGCGGCCCTTCAGCTCGGCCGGCACGTCCTGGAGGATCTCGATGTCGGGTGCGATGCCCTGCGCCTGGATCGAGCGGCCCGACGGCGTGTAGTAGCGCGCCGTGGTCAATGCCAGCGCGCCACTGCCCGCGCCGAGCGGAATGATGGTCTGCACCGAGCCCTTGCCGAACGAGCGCGTTCCGATCAGCGTCGCGCGCTTGTGGTCATGCAGCGCGCCCGCCACGATCTCGGAAGCCGAGGCCGAACCGCCGTTGACCAGCACGATCAGCGGCTTGCCCTTGGTCAGGTCGCCGCCATGCGCGGTGAAGCGCTGGGTTTCCTCCGGATTGCGGCCGCGGGTCGAGACGACCTCGCCACGCTGAAGGAATGCGCTGGACACCGAGACCGCCTGGTCGAGCAGACCGCCCGGGTTGTTGCGCAGGTCCATCACGTAACCGGCGAGCTTCTCCGGCGGGACCTCCTTGGAGATCGAGGCGATTGCCTTCTTCAGACCGTCGGTGGTCTGCTCGTTGAWCGAGGTGACGCGGATATAGCCGATGTCGCCGTTCTCGACGTGGAAGCGCACCGGGCGCACATGGATGATCTCGCGCGTGATCGCGACGTCGAGCGGGGCATCGGCCCCCTTGCGCACGATGGTGAGCTTGGTCTTGGTGTCGACCGGGCCCTTCATCTTGTTGACGGCCTGCTCGAGCGTCATGCCCTGCACGGCGTCGCCGTCGATCTTGCTGATCAAGTCGCCCGACATGATGCCGGCCTTGGACGCCGGCGTGTCATCGATCGGCGAGACGACCTTGACCAGGCCCTCCTCCATCGTCACCTCGATGCCGAGCCCGCCGAATTCGCCGGAGGTGGTCTCCTGCATCTCGGTCCAGGCCTTGTCGTTCATGTAGCGCGAATGCGGATCGAGCGAGGTCACCATCCCGGTGATCGCGCCTTCGATCAGCTTGGAATTGTCGGGCTTCTCGACATAGCTCGCCTTCACCCGCTCGAACACCTCGCCGAACAGATTGAGCTGGGAATAGGCGTCGTCCGCGCCAGCCGCCGCCCGTGCCGCCCATAATCCGCTCTGCGGACCGGATGCCAAAAGGGTCAGACACGCTCCGGTGAGCGCGCCCAGTGGGAACAGCAGGGTTTTCCGCATGGGTAGGCTGGCCTTTTTGCTCTAGCGGTTCTGTTGGGGCTTGGAAGCCGCCATGCAAATGGCGATCCAGCCAGCTTCTCACAATACCAATCTGGTTTCTTCAAGGCCGGCCCGCCCGTCCGGCGGGTACACCGCAAAAATCCCTTCGCCCGGGCCTAAACTTTTGGCAACGTTCGCGGACCGCCTCGCGCAGGGCGGGAATCGGTCGACCGGTCCACGCCTCGCAGCCATGCGATTTTAGGATAGTTTTGGCGCGCCGGACGGGATAGGCGATGGCATAAGGCTTCAAATTCTCGGGAGGACACAACAATGAACGAAGCGCTCCGGCCGCAACGGAACGTCGAACTCGGCGCCAGCAACGAGCCGTTCCAGAACCTGCACGAATTCATCCGGAAGGCGCGCTCCAACCTCAACCAGAACGCCTGGGACTACATCATCGGCGCCGCCGAGACCGAGACCACGATGCGCCGCAACCGCATGGCGCTGGACGAGATCGCGTTCCGCCCGCGCGTGCTGCGTGACGTGCGCAAGATCGACGGCTCCGTCGAGCAGTTCGGCCGCAAGATGCGGCTGCCGGTGGTGCTGGCCCCTGTCGGCGCGCTCGAAATCTTCGATCCCCATGGTGCTGCCAGCGTGGCACGCGGCGCCGGCGCCTTCGGCGCGGCGCACATGCTGAGCTCGGTGTCCGAGCCCGGCCTGGAGAAGACCGCCGAAGCCGCCCCCGATGCGCTGCGCCTGTTCCAGCTCTATGTCCGCGGCGACGATGACTTCGTCGCGGATGTCGTCAGCCGCGCCGTGAAGCACAGCTACGCCGGCTTCTGCCTGACCGTCGACACCGCCCATTACAGCCGTCGTGAACGTGACATCGCCAAGCGCTACGTTCGCGAGAGCCGGCTGCGCGCCACCGGCGGCGATTTCCAGAAAGGTCTGGAGTGGCGGACCGTGAAGATGATCAAGGACAAGTTCAAGATCCCGCTGATCCTCAAGGGCATCGCCACCGCCGAGGATGCGCAGATCGCGGTCGATCACGGCGTCGAATGGATCTACGTCTCCAACCATGGCGGCCGCCAGCTCGATCACGGCCGCGGCGCCATGCATGTGCTGCCCGAGATCGTCGAGGCGGTGAAGGGCCGCGCCAGGATCATGGTCGACGGCGGCTTCTGCCGCGGCACCGACATCGTCAAGGCGATCGCGGCGGGCGCCGACCTCGTCGGCATCGGCCGGCTGCAATGCTGGGCGCTGGCGGCCGCCGGCGAGGCCGGCGTGACCGGAATGCTGGAGCTCCTGGAGGACGAGGTGCTGCGCTGCCTCGGCCTGTTGGGGGCCACCTCGTTCGCCGAGGTGAACAAGTCCTGCCTGCACCCGGCAACCGCGACAAACCCGCCGAGCGTGTTCAGCGCGTTCCCGCTGTTCCACGACGAGCCCTATCGCTACTGACCTGAAAGGACGCAATGACATCGCTCTCTCCGGGAGCCGCGGATGCGCTTCTGTTCGATCTCGGGCGCGTCGTGCTCGACATCGATTTCTCCAAGGCGATCGCCTGCTGGGCGGGACATGCCGGCTGCAAGCCCGAGGCCATCGTCGCGCGCTACGTGCGCGACGATGCCTACCGGCTGCATGAGGTCGGCAAGATCAGCGACGAGGACTATTTCGCCTCGCTGCGCGCCTCGCTCGGAATCGGCATTTCGGATGCGCAGTTCCTCGAAGGATGGAACGCGATCTTTGCCGGCGAGATGCCCGACATTGCGGAGCTGCTGCCGCGCGCGGCCAGGCAGATGCCGGTCTACGCCTTCTCCAACACCAACCGTCCGCATGTGGACTATTTCTCGAGAGAGTATGCCGACCTGCTCGGCCATTTCCGCGAGCTGTACCTGTCGTCCAGCATCGGCCTGCGCAAGCCGGATGCGGCAGCCTTCGACCATGTCGTGGCGGCGATCGGCGTGCCGGCAAGGCGTATCGTGTTTTTCGATGACCTCGCCGAAAACGTCGAGGGGGCGCGGGCGTGCGGCCTGACCGCGGTGCATGTGACGTCGCCCCGCGACGTCGGAGACGCGCTCAAGGCGCTGGGAATCTGATCCAGGCGCATGGGCTGGCGGGTGGAACCGGGAGTTCCCCGGAACCCTTGGCTCGAACCTTGGCTCGAACCTTGGCTCGAACCTTGGCTCGAAAATGAGGAACCAAACCACTTTGTGCATTTTTATGCAGAGTTCCGGGAACGGAATGCCCGTTTCCGGACTCTTGAGTCCGTCGGGACTTCTACGGACGGACGCATCATCGTGTTGGGCAAGACCTACCTCACCAAGCAGGCCTCTCTTCTCCTTGAATTCGCCAGGACGACCTCAGATTCGGACCTTTCCGCCAAGCTCGTGCGCAAGGCAGCCGATCTGAAATCACAGGCGGATCCGTTGCCCGACAAGGATCAGGGCCCCAAGGCTCCTGACGTAGCTTCGCCTGACGTGGCGACCGACCTCAGTCCGGGCGCGCAGACAAGGAGTTGATCGATGCTGGCCGTGGCTCTGGTCGTTCTCGTTCTCGCCATGGCCACGCTGGTGCCGATCGTTCTTGTTGTCCGGATCATGCCGCGCCGGACCTGACACCCCCCTCTTGCCGAATAGACCGGGCCGGATGAATCATCCTGCCTCGTCGCCGTTTTGCCTCCGCGCCCGCGCTCGGCTAGAACGTCGCCGTTCATCCGCCCGACCGTGCCCAGCAGGAGTCTTCCCCCGTGGCCTTGATGCCGGTTTCTGACGCGCTCGCCGCGGTGCTGGCCGGCGTGGAGCCGTTGCCCGAAGAGATGATTGCTCTCGCCGAGGCCTTCCACCGCGTGCTCGCGCGCGACCTCGCGGCGCGGCGCACGCAGCCGCCGCAGGCGATGTCGGCGATGGACGGATATGCCGTGCGCGCGGCCGATGCGGCAAAGGTCGACGCCCAGCTGACCGTGGTCGGCGAGGTCGCGGCGGGCCGGCCGTTTGCGAAATCGGTCGGCGCCGGCGAAGCAGTGCGGATCTTCACCGGCGGCGTCGTACCCGACGGCGCCGACGCAGTCGTGATCCAGGAGGACACGGTCGCCGACGGCAAGCGCATCACGATCAGGGAAGCCGCCATCGCCGGACGGCACATACGCCCCGCCGGCGTCGATTTTCGCGAGGGCGATGTGCTGCTGAAGGCGGGCACCCGCCTCACCGAGCGGGGCCTGGCGCTCGCCGCCGGCATGAACCACCCCGAGCTTCCCGTCCGCCGCCGTCCGAAGGTCGCGATCCTCGCCACCGGTGATGAGCTGGTGATGCCGGGGACGACACCCGGCCCGGGGCAGATCGTCTATTCCAACGGCTACGCCCTGCACGCGCTCGCCCGCGGCGAGGGCGCGGAGACCATCGATCTCGGCATTGCCGCCGACACGCTGGAGGCGACCACCGCCGGCATCCGC
>NZ_JBFULT010000351.1:0-8045 GCF_054049755.1 Bradyrhizobium sp. P5_C11_2 | reverse complement strand
TGCTGAGATAGATGCGGGTCAGCTTGTCGGCGTCTTCCGAGATTCCACCAAGCTCATTGATCCGACGCACGATCTCTTCGCCGAGCGACCCCTTCTGAACGGCGTTACGAGCATCCATCTCGGCGAGCTTTCCTCTAGGGCCGCGGCAGCGGCGGCCCGGCTACAATCGATACAAGTTCGGTGCCAGCAAATCACGAGGCCAGCGCCCCCTCGGACCGGCGCGTGGTTAGCATGAATGCGGGTAGCCGGCAGATCGTCCAGCCCTCGTCATGCACATGCGTGAGCGGTTAAGACTGCTTAACTCGATTGCATACAATCAGGAAATGCTGCCCACGCTTTAATCTGCTGATTTCCTAATCAAGATTCTTGATCTCTATATAATAATTATATTTCAATAGCTTAAATCGGAATGACTGCTTCGTAGCCTCTGGCACGAAGATTGCGACATCTTGTTCCGGGCTCCGCCAGACCGGCGCAGCCGCGAGATTAAGGCGGTTCACCCGCCAAGGGAGCAACCAATGGATTTTGGCAGGATTTCACGACGGCATTTGTTGCAAGGCAGCGCAGCCCTCACCCTCGGGGCGGCGGTCGGCGCCCGCCCGGCTTTCGCGGCCGAGACGACCATCGGTTTCATCTATGTCGGCTCGCGCGATGACTACGGCTACAATCAGGCGCATGCGCAGGGCGCCGCAGCGCTGAAGAAGATTCCCGGCCTCAAGGTCGTCGAGGAAGAGAAGGTGCCGGAGACGGACGCGGTCGAGAAGACGATCGAGTCCATGATCAATCTCGACGGCGCCGCCCTGCTCTTCCCGACCTCGTTCGGCTACTACAATCCGCACATGATCAAGATGGCCAACAAGTACCCGAAGCTGCGCTTCGAGCACTGCGGCGGCCTCTGGTCGGACAAGGATCCAAAGAACGCCGGCAGCTATTTTGGCTATATCGACGAGGCCCAGTACATCTCGGGCATCGTCGCCGGCTATACTTCCAAGAGCGGCAAGCTCGGCTTCGTCGCCGCGAAGCCGATCCCGCAGGTGCTGCGCAACATCAATGCCTTTGCGCTCGGCGCCAAGCTCGCCAATCCCAAGGCCACCACGCAGGTGATCTTCACCGGCGACTGGTCGATGCCGGTCAAGGAAGCCGAAGCGACCAACAGCCTGATCGACCAGGGCGTCGATGTGCTCACCTGTCATGTCGACGGTCCGAAGACCATGGTCGAGAACGCTGCGCGCCGGGGCGCGTTTGTCTGCGGCTACCACGTCAACCAGTCGCCACTCGCGCCGAAGGCCTATCTCACAGGCGCCGAATGGAACTGGGAAGCGCTCTATCCGAAATTCGTCAAGATGATCGGCGCCGGCGAGAGCATCCCGAATTTCTATCGCGGCGGCCTCAAGGAAGAGATCGTCAAGACCTCGCCCTATGGCGAGGCGGTCTCGGCCGAGGCGCGCAAGCATGCCGACGACGTCAAGGCCAAATTCCTGTCCGCGGAAGGCTACGCCATCTTCAAGGGAGGGCTGGTCGACAACAAGGGCAAGACGGTGATCGCGGCAGGCACCGATCGCGGCCAGAAGGATCCCGAACTGGAGAAGATGGACTATCTCGTGGAGGGCGTGATCGGAGCGACTTCGTGACAACGGAAGCGGCGGATCCCACTGAGGCGGTCGGGGCGATTGCCCCGGCCGCCGATCCGGGATTTCTCCAGCGCCACGGCGCGACAATTGAGTATATCCTGATCCCGGGCGCGGCGCTGGCCGGCGCGCTCGTGGTCTTCGGCATCTTCGTCGCGATGTTCGGCAAGAACCCGCTCGATCTCTATTTCTATATGTACTACGGCGCCTTCGGCACCTGGTTCTCCTGGCAGAACACGCTGACGCGTGCTGCGCCGCTGATCCTCACCGCGCTCTGCACCGCGCTGCCCGCGCAGCTCGGCATGGTCATCATCGGCGGCGAAGGTGCGCTCCTGATCGGAGCGCTGACGGCGACGAGTGCGGCGCTGGCGCTCCAGGGCATGCCGCCGCTCATCGTCCAGATCGCCATGGTCTGCGCCGGCGTGATCGGCGGCGGCCTCTGGATCATGCTGTCGGGCGCGCTGCGGCAGTACCGCGGCGTCAACGAGACGATATCCAGCCTGCTGCTCGTCTACATCGCACTCGCCGTCCTCAACCATCTCGTCGAAGGCGCGATGCGGGATCCCGCGAGCCTCAACAAGCCGTCGACGCGCGAGATCGGCGCCGCCAACATGATCGGCTCCATCCCCGGCACCGACGTGCATTGGGGCCTCGTCTTCGGCCTGATCGCCGCGATTGCCGCCTACATCCTGATCTATCACACCGTGTTCGGCTTCGCCGCGCGGGTGGCCGGCGGCAACATCCGCGCCGCGAAGATCGTCGGCCTCGGCGTCAGCAAGCTGATCCTGACCATCTGCTTCCTCGCCGGCGGCGCCGCTGGCCTCGCGGGCATGGTCGAGGTTGCAGCCGTGCAGGGGCGCACCAACGCCAACCTCGCCGCCGGCTATGGCTTCACCGGCATTCTCGTCGCCTTCCTGGCGCGGCAAAACCCGCTCGCCATCATCCCCGTCGCGATCCTGCTGGGTGGCATCAGCGCCAGCGGCGGCCTGTTGCAGCGCCGCCTGGGATTGCCCGACGCGTCCGTGCTGGTGCTCCAGGGCATCATCTTCGTCTTCGTGCTGGCCAGCGATGCGCTCTATGGCCGCATCGGATTTTTGAAGGGAAAATCCTGAGATGGCAGACGGATCGATCGGACTCTGGACCGTTCCGCTCGCCGTGCTCGGCGGCGCCATTCGCGTCTCCACGCCGTTCCTGTTCGTGAGTCTCGGCGAATGCATTACCGAGCGCTCCGGCCGCATCAATCTTGGCCTTGAAGGCACGCTGGTGATGGGCGCGATGAGCGCGTATGGCATCTCCTATCTCACCGGCTCGCCATGGCTGGGTGTACTTGCCGCCGGTGTCACCGGCGCGCTGCTGGGCGCGCTGCATGCCGGCATCTGTTCGCTGCCGCGCGTCAACGACATTGCCGTCGGCATCGCCTTGATGCTGTTCGGCACCGGGCTCGCCTTCTATCTCGGCAAGCCGCTGATCGAACCGACCGCGCCGCGGCTGCCCGCGATCGATTTCGGCTGGTGGAGCGATATCCCGCAGCTTCGCGCGGCGCTACGCATCAATGTGATGTTCCTGATCGGCATGGCGCTGGCCCCGATCCTGTACTGGGCCTTCCGCACCACGCGCTGGGGTCTGTTGATCCGCACCGCCGGTGAAAGCTCGGATGCCGCGCGTGCCATGGGCTACTCGGTGCTGCTGATCCGCCTGCGAGCGACCATGGTCGGCGGTTTCCTCGCCGGCATCGGCGGCTCCTTCCTGTCGCTGTTCTATCCGGGAAGCTGGAACGAGGGCCTGTCATCGGGCCAGGGCATCACCGCCGTGGCGCTCGTGATCTTCGCCCGCTGGGATCCCCTGCTCTGCCTGTGGGCTTCCCTCGCCTTTGGCGGCGCCGCAGCGCTCGGGCCGGCACTGCAATCGGTCGGCGTCACCTCCGGCTATCACCTCTTCAACGCCGCGCCCTATATCCTGACGCTGGCGATCATGATCATCACCTGCTCGCCGAAGCGGACGCTGACCGGTGCGCCCGCCGAACTCTCGATCACACGGTAACACGCGGCACGCAACGAGGTCGTCCATGCCCGAGCGCACCATCAAGTCCGAGCCCTATGCCTGGCCCTATAATGGCGATCTCCGTCCGGAGAATACCGCGCTCGTCATCATCGACATGCAGACCGATTTCTGCGGCGTCGGCGGCTATGTCGACAAGATGGGCTATGACCTCTCTTTGACGCGGGCGCCGATCGAGCCGATCAAGAAGCTGCTCACCGCGATGCGCGCCCAAGGTTTTCACATCATCCATACCCGCGAGGGCCATCGCCCCGATCTGTCCGATCTTCCCGCCAACAAGCGCTGGCGCTCGCGGCAGATCGGCGCCGGGATCGGCGATCCCGGCCCTTGCGGCCGCATCCTGGTGCGCGGCGAGCCCGGCTGGGACATCATCCCTGAGCTGGCGCCACTCCCCGGCGAGCCCATCATCGACAAGCCCGGCAAGGGCTCGTTCTGCGCCACCGACATGGAGCTGATCCTGCGCGTGCGCGGCATCGAGAACATCGTGCTGACCGGCATCACCACCGACGTCTGCGTCCACACCACAATGCGCGAGGCCAACGATCGCGGTTTCGAATGCGTGCTGCTGCACGACTGTTGCGGCGCGACCGACAGGAGCAATCACGACCACGCGCTGAAGATGATCAAGATGCAGGGCGGCGTATTCGGCGCGGTCTCGACCTCCGAGGCCTTCATCGGAGCGATTTCGTGATCATCGGCGAGACGCCACCACCGTCGGGCGCCTTCGGCGTCGACGCCATCGCCATGACCATGCGCTTCGGCGACTTCCTGGCGCTGGACAATGTCGAGTTGAAGGTGCGTCCGGGGTCGTTCCATGCGCTGCTCGGCGAGAACGGCGCCGGCAAGTCGACGCTGGTCAAGTGCATCATGGGCTACTATCACGCGACCGAGGGCGACATCATCGTCGGCGGGCGCGAGCAGGCGATCGGCAATCCGAAGGACGCTCACGCGCTCGGCCTCGGCATGGTCTACCAACATTTTACGCTGGTGCCGGCCATGACGGTCGCCGAGAACCTGGTGCTCGCCCGCGACGACGTGCCGGCTGTCGTGGACTGGTCGAAGGAGATGAAAGAGCTCGAGGCGTTCCTGGCGCGGATGCCGTTCAAGGTGCCGCTCTCTGCAAAAGTCTCCGACATCTCGGCCGGAGAACGGCAGAAATGCGAGATCCTCAAACAGCTCTATCTGAAGCGCCGCTTCCTGATCCTGGACGAACCGACCTCGGTGCTGACGCCGGCGGAGGCCGACGAGGTGCTCGGCATGCTCCGCGACATGGTCGTCAGAGGCGAGCTGACCATCCTGATGATCACCCACAAGTTCCGCGAGGTCATGGCGTTCGCCGACGACGTCACCATCCTGCGCCGCGGCAAGCTCGCCGGCGCCGGCAAGGTCGCGGAACTCACGCCGGACGCGATGGCACGCACCATGATCGGCGCCGAGGAGTTGACGATCCAGCCGCCCCGCACCGGCGAAGCCGGCCCGGCCAAGCTGGAACTGAGCAAGATCCGCGCGCTCGACGATGCCGGCGCGGTCGCCGTGCATGGCGTCTCGCTCACGGTGCGCGCCGGCGAGATCGTCGGCATTGCCGGCGTCTCCGGCAACGGCCAGCGCCAGCTCGTCGAAGTGCTGGCCGGCCAGCGCGAGGCCGAGAGTGGCGAGATCCGCGTCGCTGGTGACCCCTATCACGCCAGACGCGAGCAGATGCGGCGCCACAAAATGTCGCTGCTGCCCGAGGAGCCGCTGAAGAACGCCTGTGTCGGCGGCATGAGCGTCGCCGACAACATCGCCTTCCGCGAGTTCGATCGCGCGCCCTTTGCCAGCGGCGGCTGGTGGCTCAACCGCAGCGCCTTCCGCGACGACGCGAAGAAGAAGATCGGGCAGTACAAGATCAAGACCCGCACGCCGGATACGCCGATCTCGGCGCTGTCAGGCGGCAACGTCCAGCGCGCTGTGCTGGCGCGCGAGCTTGGCGGCGACGTCGAGGTGCTGATAGCGGCCAATCCCTGCTTCGGCCTCGACTTCGCGGCGGTGGCGCAGATCCACGCCGAGATCATGGCCGCGCGCAACCGCGGCGCGGCGGTACTGCTGGTTAGTGAGGACCTCGACGAACTGCTCGAACTCTCCGATCGGCTGGTGGTGATGTTCCACGGTGAATTCGTGTATGAAGCACGGACCAGCGACGCCGATCTCACCGTGGTCGGCCGGCACATGGCGGGCCATTGAGCGCATCCTGATGGACGGCGGAACCGAACGCGACGAACACTTCCTGCGCCTGTCCTTCGCGGTTGCCCGCCGTTCCCTCACCCATGGCAATCATCCCTTCGGCTGCATCGTCGTCGATGCGGCCGGCAAGGTGCTGATCGAGACCGAGAACGGCTACATGCCGGATCATGACGGCACCGCGCATGCCGAGCGCCTCGCGGCAACGCAGGCCTGCCGTACGCTGAGCCGCGAAGCGCTCGCCGGATCGACGCTCTATTCCTCCGCCGAGCCCTGCGCGATGTGCGCCGGCGCGATCTACTGGGCGGGCATCGGCCGCGTGGTCTACGGCCTCAGCGAACACCGCCTGCGCGGCGTCACCGGCAACCACCCGGAGAACCCGACCCTCGACCTGCCCTGCCGCGAGGTCTTTGCCAGCGGCCAGCGGCCGACGGAGGTGGTCGGGCCGCTGCTCGAAGACGAGGCCGAAGCGCTGCACGACGGCGTCTGGACGAGGTAGGCGCGCTCCAAGAATTCAGACGCGTAGGGCGGGCAAAGCGAAGCGTGCCCACCAATAGCCGACCGTCTGCAGAGATGGTGGGCACGGCGCATTGCGCCTTTGCCCACCCTACACCCTACACGTTCACAAACGCCAATGGCGCCGCGGGACATGCGCGGCGCCATTGCTGTAGCTTGGAGACCTCGATCGATCAGAACTTCACAGTGACACCGCCGTAGACCGTGGATTCGGTGCAGCTGTTGGTGCTTTGGCCAGTCGCGGCGATGGTGCAGACGCCGGGCATGGCGTTGTGGTCGAGGCCGAACTTGTTCTGCCAGTAGCGGTAGGCGACCCAGAGATCGACGAAGTGCGAGTACTTGTCACCCCAAGCGGCCTTCGAAGCGTCGAAGGTCAATCGGATCGGTTCGCTGTTCAACTCGACCTTGGAAGCAGTAGAGAACCGGCCAGGGCCGGAGAGTGCGGGAAGGCCGTTCGAGTCGCCCTTCGCTCCATACCAGCCGGCGCGGCCGCTGATCGACCAGAACTGCATGTTCGGCGGCAGGAAGCCGAGGTCCATGTAGTAGTTGATTTCGACGGCCCAGGTCGGCTTGTAGCTGACGTTGCCGTCCGAGTTACAGGTGACGCCCGGCAAGCCCGGTCCAAACAGGCCGCACTGGGTGAAGGCATTGTGGTTCAGGAACTCGTAGTACACCAAGGGCGCGACGTTGATGTAGCCCTTGTAGGGAAGGTCGAAGGCGAACTGCAGACCGGCGACAACGTCGCGCTTGGCGGGCGCCAGGAAGTTGTTCTCGGTGTTGGCATCCATGCCGACTTCGAACGAGATGTTGTGCAGCGGCCCCATGGTGAAGGCCTTGGTGTTGAAGATCTCGTTCCAGCCGAAGGTCGAGCGGAACAGGCCGTAGATCTCGGTCGCACCCGCGCAGTCGCTGGCGGTGCCGCCGATGTTCACGCCCGGCGCGACGCAAGGGCTGGCAGGGTCGTTATGACCCGACTTGAACATCGAGATGGTGAAGAAGTTGGTGCCGTAGGCCCAGAGGTCGAAATGGGTGAAGGAGTAGACCTGCTTGGCGGTGGTGCCGTTGATGCTGCCGTCGGGACGGACGCTCCACATGCCGGGGTCGGTGCCCTTGGGCATCCAGGAGAACGTGACGCGGTTGTCGATCACCAGGAAAAACGGGAGATCARCCGCCTTCTTCGCGGCCTTGACGGGCAAATCTGCTGCCTGAGCCAGGCCAACGGTGGCGAGCGTAGCAAGTGACAGCGCCGCCGCTGCAATTGCCCTGAAACGAAACGACATCCTGAATACCCCCAAGTTTGGACACGTAAAAATGAACGTCCCTTGGGTGCGACACTTGCGCCGATCTCCCGGAGTGAGAAGCCTCAACTTTTTTCAAGGCATGCCGCTTGTTTCGGCAGCGGGCGGCACTTCGCCGCGGGATTTCGAGGTTTTTTCGCGTTGCCCTCAGGTGCAAGCGGCAAGGCGACGACGGCTATTGCTGAACATCCCCGTTTGATTTCGTTCGTCTTTTGCGTCGATCAAACGGCACGGACACGATCGTCCGCGACGATCGTCATTGCGGTCCGTCATTGCATACGCGTGATGGTGCGAGTTTGCTCAACTTCACGTCAGGCCTGCATAGCGG
>NZ_JBFULT010000350.1:0-8065 GCF_054049755.1 Bradyrhizobium sp. P5_C11_2 | reverse complement strand
TTACTACGGCGCCTTCGAGCGACAGATCGCGCTCGATGACGTGGAAGAGGACAAGGCCGAGGCCTCGTTTAAGAATGGCGTTCTGACGATCTCGCTGCCGAAGTCCGAGAACCCGCGGGCAGGCGTCAAGCGCATCGCTATCAACACACAGTAACGGCGATCACGGGCGGCGGCACGCCGCCGTCCGTTCCACTATTCCACCGTCCCGAAGAAAGGAGCGTAAGGGAGGCAACCGATGACCAACGCCAACACGAACACCGGCAAACTCGATCCCCTCTTCCACCCGGCCGCGCACTACGCGTCTCCGGACGACGTCCTGAACGATGCGGAGCTTTCCACACCGGAGAAGCGGATTATCCTCTCCTCCTGGGCGTCCGACATGTTTGCGGTCGAATCCTGTCCTGCGTTGCGCGAGATCCCAGGCATGGGACATCTCATCCGGCTCGCCGACATCCTGGCGGCGCTGCGCCGTCTCGACGGCGAGGACGACGATCCGCCCCGCCCGGGCGGCGTCCCGATGCGGCTGCGGCGGCCTTGGGCCGCCGCAGTGCGGAGGACACCATGATATTCACGCAAGCCGTACTCGGCATGGTGTTTCTCAGTCACGCCGCGGCGGCATGGGCAGTCCCCTTGGCGGTCTTCATGGGCGGAGCGGGTGTCCTGCGAACGCGCGGACTGATGTCCGAGGGTCACCCGTATCAGGAGCGATTCCTATGCTGATGACGAGTGAACGAAGGCCAGCGGTCCGGACGATGCGCGGCTGGGCGATCCACGTGCTCCAGGAATCCGGCGCTATCCGCGAGTGCGAGGAGCACCGCTGGATGCAGGACCGCGCCGATCCGCATGCCCAGGAGCGGGCCTTCAATATCGCCCGTGAAGATCCGCCAGCAGGCGTCTCCCCTGACGTAGCAGCGGCCGAAGTTTGCGACGTGCTGAACCCGATCGGTGATGCCTGTCCGGAATGTCCTCCTATTCGCAAAAAGCTCGACCGGACAAGAGTTGTTTCTGCGACGAGCAACGTCAATGCGAACATCCGAGGGCGCGCGCGTACAACAGCGCACGTCAGCGGCGGTTTGAATATTTCCGGACACGAAGGGCGACGAGGAAATTTTTCGCGAATGCGCCAGCGACAGTCAGGCATCGCGTCGAGGCTAGTCTGCTAATGTCGGCAGCAAATTCCCCAAGCGTTCGCTGCTGTTCACCAGCGTCTTATTCAACCATTATTCAACGAACGCGGCTGATGGCTACCTAAGTGCCTGAGTTTGCTGGCGCTCCCTAGGGGAATCGAACCCCTGTTTCAGCCTTGAGAGGGCCGCGTCCTAACCGCTAGACGAAGGGAGCGTGAGGGACACGACATAGCCGCGAATTTCGCCGACGGCAAGCCGGGATTGAGGGTTTCACCCCAGTCGTCCTGGCGAAGGCCAGGACCCATTACCCCGAATGCCAATGGTTAAGGCACATCGGAGTGCTGATCTCGTTCACGCAACGAAAACCTGTGGTTATGGGTCCTGGCCTTCGCCAGGACGACGGTGGAAATTTGGGCGAATACCCGGGCCCGGTTTACGGCTCATTGGCAAATTTCAGCTTGCCGGCCGGCTTCAAGGTGTGGGCGTCGAAGGTACGGATCTCGGTCATCCCGCCCACATCGAGCGTGATCACGAGCCGGTCGCCGGCGACCCCGGTCGCGACGATCCTGGCGCCCTTGGGCAGGGTGGCGGTGATGTCGCCCACCGGCTCCGCCGCCCTTCCCTCCGACTTGAAAAGGCGGTAGCCCACCGCGATCAGGACGGCGCAGATTGCCAGCGCCGTGGTCAACCCCGCGATCAGCATCATCCGCCGCACCCGCGCGAACAGCGCGGCCTGCTCGGGGCTCGGTTCGGGAACAACAGTTTCGGTCGTCATGGAAAACTCAGGTTCAGCGCAACGGTTGGAGGTCGTGGTCGGCGGCGACGAGGGCTCGGCCCGGCTCGACCGCGTGCTGGCGGCACGTCTGCCGGACCTGTCGCGATCAAGGCTGAAAACCCTGATTCTGGCGGGCGCGGTGAGCCTCAAGGCCGCCGCGGTCCGCGACCCCGCTTATCACGTCACCTCGGGCGATACGATCATAATCGACGTGCCGGAGGCGGCCCCGCCGGAGCCGAAAGGCGAGGATATCGCGCTCGATATCGTGTTCGAGGACGACGACATCATCGTCCTCAACAAGCCGAAGGGCCTGGTGGTGCATCCGGCCGCCGGGCACGAGACCGGCACGCTGGTCAATGCGCTGATCGCCCATTGCGGCACCTCGCTGTCCGGCATCGGCGGGGTGCGCCGGCCGGGCATCGTGCACCGGCTCGACAAGGACACCACCGGGCTGATGGTGGTCGCCAAGAACGACCTCGCCCACCAGTCCCTGACGGCGCAATTCGCCGACCACGGCCGCACCGGGCCGATGCGGCGCGGCTACATGGCCTTTGCCTGGGGCGTGCCGGGCCGCCATCGCGGCACCGTCGATGCGCCGATCGACCGCCACCCGTATGCGCGGGAGAAGATGGCGGTGCGCCAGAGCGGCCGCGAGGCGGTGACCCATTGGGAGATTTTGGAGAGTTTTGCCGGGCGCGACGGCAAGCCGATCGCGACGCTGCTGGCCTGCGAGCTCGAGACCGGGCGCACCCACCAGATCCGCGTCCATCTCGCCCATATCGACCATCCCCTGATGGGCGATGCCGTCTATGGCCCGCATTTCAAGACCAAGGCGAACCAGCTGGGCCCAGAGTCGCAAGCGGCTTTAACAGCCCTCGGGCGGCAGGCCCTGCACGCCTATCTGCTGGTATTGGAGCACCCGAGGACCGGAGAACTTCTGCACTGGGAGGCGCCTTTGCCGGAGGATTTGCTTCTCCTCCAGGGTGTCCTGAAAGCGGCGCAATGACGCAGCCCGCTTCAGAAAGGCTTTACATTACAAAAAGTTATAGCTGCCACACGGGGACGTGACGTCAGCAATCCTTCCCTAAATGACCCCTCATGGGGTATATTGCGCCTGCGTTGAAATGAGCAACGCGGAACATCGCAGCTACGACTGGCTTTAACCAAGCGGTCGTCTGCCTGGCCCGCCGCTATCGGGGGCCTGAACCTGTTTGGAGGGCGCACTATGGCCCGTACCGCTGCACTGCCGGTCCTCAATGGAGAATCCGGCCTCTCTCGCTACCTCGCCGAAATTCGCAAATTCCCGATGCTGGAACCCCAGCAGGAATACATGCTCGCCAAGCGTTGGCGCGAGCATGACGATCGCGACGCGGCGCACCAACTCGTCACCAGCCATCTCCGGCTCGTGGCCAAGATCGCCATGGGCTATCGCGGCTACGGCTTGCCGATCTCCGAGGTCGTCTCGGAAGGCAATGTCGGCCTGATGCAGGCGGTCAAGCGTTTCGAGCCCGAGAAGGGGTTCCGTCTCGCTACCTACGCCATGTGGTGGATCAAGGCGTCGATTCAAGAGTACATCCTGCGTTCCTGGTCGCTCGTGAAGATGGGCACCACCGCGAACCAGAAGAAGCTGTTCTTCAACCTGCGCAAGGCGAAGAGCAAGATCAACGCGCTGGACGAGGGCGATCTCCGCCCCGACCAGGTGAAGATCATTGCCAAGCGTCTCGGCGTCACCGCCCAGGACGTGATCGACATGAACCGCCGCCTCGGCGGCGACGCGTCGCTCAACGCTCCGATCCGCGATGACGGCGAGGCCGGCGAATGGCAGGACTGGCTGGTCGACAATACGCCCAACCAGGAAGCCATGATGGCGGAGCACGAGGAGTATGATCACCGCCGTGACGCGCTCAACGGCGCGATGGGCGTGCTCAACCCGCGCGAACGCCGCATCTTCGAGGCCCGTCGCCTCGCCGATGAGCCGATGACGCTGGAAGACCTTGCCGCCGAGTTCGGCGTGTCGCGCGAGCGCGTCCGCCAGATCGAGGTCCGCGCCTTCGAGAAGGTGCAGTCCGCGGTCAAGGGCACGATCGCAAGGGCGGAACAGGCCGCGCTGGAAGCCGCGCATTAAGCGCGGTTTCGACGGCGCCAGACATTGGCGGATCGAGAGAGACTTGAAAGCCGGCGGCAACGCCGGCTTTTTTGTTGGGTGGAGTGTGCCAAGCACTGGCTGCCCCTTCTCCCCTTGTGGGAGAAGGTGGCGCGAAGCGCCGGACGAGGGGCTGTCTCCGCGCATTCACCGCAGCAGATTTACGCGCGGAGAGAACCCCTCACCCGGCTGCGCTTTCGCCAGCCACCCTCTCCCACAACGGGAGAGGGTGCAGCGAGTTCGCGGAGACAGCGCGGCCGACGCTGCCGATTGAGACGGCCGTTACACTTCGCTCCCTGGCACCAGCGGAACCGAGCCTGCCTTGAACCCTTGTGGCCGTCAGCCGACCAAAAAATATCGGACCGACAACATCAAGCGGACGAACACGCACCGTGTCGATCATCCTGCAGTCCACCGTCGGCGGCTTCTCCGGCCAGTTCATGCGCAAGCTGCCGCTGGTCGAGCAGGCGATGCGCGAGCACGGGCTCGAGCCGTCAGAGTTCGTGATCTCCAAGGACAATGCGAGCACCGCGACGGTGCCGTTCGTAGGTCCCTTCTTCTATGATTACAGCGTGTTCTTCGGCGACGACCAGTTCACCGTCACCGAGCCGAACGACATGGTGTTCCTGGACTACTTCTTCAAACGCGTGTTGGCGGCAGACCGGCCGCCCGAGGTGCCGCGGCGGCCGGGATTGATCCGGCGCGTGTTCGGCTGGATGGCGCAGCCGGTCTGATTGCCGCGCATCGTCTTCACCTCGCCCCGCTTGCGGGGAGAGGTCGAATTTGCGCAAGGCTTGTCGCTGCACGTCGGCTGGTGTATGTGCTGCCGCCCCGGCGCAATACCGCRCCGCTTTGTTCACGCTCTCAAGGGAGGCGGCATGAAGTTGAGATCGACACGTTCCGACCGCCGCCCATCGCGGACCGGCGATCGCTCATGAGCTGAACGCCGCTTTGCGGCTGTTCTTCCATTCCTATCCAATCTGGTTACGAGGGGCGTGACGCAACACGGCGTCGCGCCGTGTCGTCATGTATTTGCGGTTCGTTACACCGCTCATCCACCCGCACAGCCGCGTGGAGAGCGGCTTCTTTCGCGCGTCCTGGTACATCCATCGGAACAACTGTCCCGACTGGATTCGGCAGGAGCTGGAGGACCAGTTCACCTGGTTCGGACAGCATCTGCCGATTCCCGGGCGCATCGCGCGGCACTTCAAGCGGCGCGACTCGATCTGGGGCATTTGCTGGTTCGATCCACGAGCCCGCGAGGCGGTCAGCCGCGCGCGTTACTGCGCCTGGCTACTCGAGGAGGGTGGCCTGCCGGTGCGTACGATCACAACCTCGCGCCAGCGTGAGGTCATCTGGCGCGATGCGCAYCAGATCGTCACGAAGCCTTCGGCCGACCTTCCCAAGGCCTTCCCTGAACGGAGAAGGCGCGCCCCATCGTCATTCCGGGCTCGCGCTGGCGCGCCCCGGAATGACGAGGCTACTCTCCCCAAATCCTTGCCAGCGTCGCGAGCCAGCAGCCCTCGCAATAGCGCGCGTCCTTGTAGTCGATCCAGTTGTGGGCATAGACGCGGTCGAGCGGGATGCCGTAGCGAGCGCGCAGGACCTGGACGAGGATTTTCCAGGCGGCGACCTGCGCCTCGGTCGGTCCGGCCGCGACATCGGGATAGTTGCCGGCGAACTCGACGCCGATCGAGTTGTCGCGCACGACCTGGCGGTACGTCGCCTTGTTGTCGATGAACTTGTTGTCGTTGCGATTGGCGCCGTCGCCATGGGTCGGCACGAGGTTCTCCGCGACCGCCCAATAGACCGTGCCGTCGGTCTCGACCCAGACCGTGACGCCGCGCCGGGTCGGATTCTTCGACTGCTCCTGCGCGCCGCCGCGCGCCGAGCCTGCCGGCCCCTCGGTCTGGTGCACGATGATGTTGCGCCAGGGTTTTGCGTTGCGGAGATCGCCCCACGGCGCGAGCCAGACCATTTTCAGGCCTGGAATGTCAGGCGTGCCGGCGCCGCGCGCGGCCTTGGCGAGTTCGGCATCCGTTGCGGCGGCGGGGGCGGTCAGGAAGAGAGCGGCGAGCACGGCCGCGAACAGGCGAGACATCATCATAAGGGTCCAACAGGGCCCCCAGCGTAGCAGGCTTCAGGCAAATGTGCGCGCGGCCTCGACCGAGCCGGCCGGCTCGGGCGCCAGCGGCGGCGCGGGATCGTAAACCGCAAAATCGTTCTTGCCGTTCTTCTTGGCGGCATAGAGCGCGTGGTCGGCATGCGCGATCAGCCGGTCCGGGAATTGGCCGATGCCGCGGTCCCACTCCGCCACGCCGATCGAGATCGCGATCGGAATGTCGTTGCCGGCGCAGGTCGCCGCATCCTGGCGGCAGACCTCGAGCACGCGGCGGGCGATCGCGGCCGCCTCGCGCAGGGAGGAGGACGGCAGCACCACGCAGAACTCGTCGCCACCGGTGCGGGCGAGCATGTCGCCCGGCCGGAGCCGGGTCTGTGCCATCAGGGTAAAGTGCCGGAGGCAGGCGTCGCCCGCGGCGTGCCCATGGGTATCGTTGATGGTCTTGAAGCCGTCGAGATCGATCACCAGCAGCGAGAACGGCTCGCCGCTGCGCTCCGAACGGGCGCACTCCTCGGTGAGGCGCTGCAACAGGTGGCGCCGGTTGGCGACGCCGGTGAGATCGTCGAGCAACGCGAGGTCGGCGACCTCGCCACGCAGCCGGTCCATCGCCATCAGCAGGAAGCCGAAATTGAGCGTCATCGACAGGAACAGCAGCCCCAGCACCATCACGGCATGGGTCTGGCCACCGGCAACCGCCGAGAAATCGTGGCCGAGCAGATTGCCCAGCGTACGCGCCAGGAAAATCCCGATGATGGTGAGGATGACGATACCGGACAGCCGCGCCCCCGGACTGACGCGGCCTTCCGGCGGCAACAGCAGGAGACGCAGCGACAGCACCAGCGGCAACGCCTGACCGAGCGTGTAGCTGAGCATGCGCAGCTGCATGTGCTCGAAGCCGACCATGAAGAACACGACACCGCTGAGGCTGAAGATCCCGGTCGCGATCATGACGCGCCAGGACACCGGCCGATCGTAGAAGCGCTGAATGCCCATGGCGGCCAGGCAGCTCGCCGCGATGATGCCGGCGGCCCCGATCAGAAGCGGTACGGGAGAGACCACGAACAGGCGGATCAACGCCGTCATCGCGCCGGCGGCGCCGACAAAGGCCGATGCCATCCAGAACCGCGCGGCCGCGAATTTCGGATAGGAGCGCGTCACGTAGGCCCAGATCAGGCCGAGCGCCAGGAAGTTGACGACGAAGACCGTCCAGAGTGTCGGGACATTCAGCATGGCGGCCGTAGCACGCGCAGCGTCCCGCGTCCCCTCTCTGGCAGCCGATCGTCCATGCCCATCCCCGTTTTCTTGCGGGGAACAATGCGCGGGTTGCGCTTAACGGAGTCTCACTGCGACCTTCGAAAGCTCGCCTTTGGTTTTGGATTGATGAACGGCGCGGCGATTATCGGATCGTTAGCCATGCCGCCGGCAGCCGCGTACGGACGCGTCGCGACACGCCGCAAGGCGGATTCACGGGCAAAGATCCCCCAAAAACGCATCTGAGCTGTGGATAACGTAATGACACAGATATGACAGCGCGGGGCAGGCGGGCGCGAATCTGCTGAGTTTACAATCGAGGATGTTGCGAGGCTGGCCCTCCGCCGAGCATCCCTCGTGTCGCGTTTAACCATGAACCCTTGAGAGGATACTATGGTCAAGAAAGCGAAGAAGGCGAAGAAGGCGAAGGCGAAAAAGGCCAAGAAGGCGAAGAAGAAGTAACGCAGCTTCTTTTTCTTTGCCCGGGTGGAGCCTCGCTCCGCCCGGGCATCGGGTCAGGTTGAGAGAGACTGAAGGCGGCGGGCGCGAGGCCCGCYTTTTTATTGGGTGGAAGTTTTCTCCCTCTCCCCGTTCTTACGGGGCCGCGACGAGCTTCGCTCGCGCTGAGAGGGTTGGGGTGAGGGGCT